>NZ_JBMDWE010000050.1:0-24471 GCF_053579655.1 Gelidibacter sp.
CTAAGTGCATCTGGTATTCCGATATTAATTCTTGGTATTTCATGCCTTACAAACTTATGTCGTTGATTATTTATATTCTCGTAAACCCAAAAGTTCTAGGGTGTAAGTGTCTGATGTCTGTATTTAGGTGTTTTTTCATCAACGATGGCGTCTAGTTTTTTGTTTTTAACATTAATATTTCTCTCTGTACGGATTGCTCTTTTTGCAAATAAGTAAAGTGCATCTTTATTACTAGAATCTATAAATACATCATTTACAGACTCTAAAAAATTGTTGTTTTGGATTTTTACCATGATATTATTTTTTTGTGACATAAAATTTAATATCTTTTCCGGGAAATTGTAGGATTTAACCTAACTATAATCCCGATTAATCAAACATTCATCCGTTTTAGGCAAATTTTTAATCCTGATTTGCCAATTCTCCCTCCTGATAGGTTAAGTAAAGCAATAGCATATTTTGTAATTTTGAGTTTGCCAGTTTTTAAAAATGCTTAATTATGTTCCATGAAAACGATTATGCAACCTATAAGATAGTTGAGGGAATAGTACATGTCATATACAAAAATATTGATCTGGACATTTCACAAGCGGTTCATATTGTGAAGGATCGACTTCTGTTACAGGCAGGACAATTTATGCCTGTACTATGTGATATCCGAGCTATACAGGGAATAGATAAAGCATCACGTGCATATTTATCATTAGAAGGGTCTGCTTTCGTTAAAGCTGTCGCCTTTGTTGTTGATTCTCCAGTTTCAGAAATGCTATCAGATTTATATTTGTCAACAAATTCACCCCCTATACCTACAAGGTCCTTTTCAAACAGTGAAGAAGCTCTTAAGTTTTTGAACGGCTTTAGGTAGGTTATTTAAAAGTATGTTGCCATGGAAGAACATATAGAACAGAGACTATCTTCGCTTAAAGTGATGCTTTTAAAAATGACATCCGGAAGTTATTATCATCGGATCAAACGCTCAGAACATAAAGACATTATTGAGTCCTTTATCCTTGGCTTTAATATGCTCGCCGAAGAGTTGCAAGATGCTTTTATCCATCAGGGATATGCCAATCGGGATTCCACAATATTAGATGTTGTCCAAATGAGTTTCATCATTAATGAAGAGGGCATAGTCGAAATGGTGAATAGGCCAGCTTGTAAAACTCTATCAAGGCGCAAAAAGAATATTATTGACCAGCCTTTTGAAGCACTTTTAACAGAAGACTCTGTCAAGAAATGGAAGAATGTTTTTCATAAGAGTGCAAATAGAAGTACATTTGACACCTCCGTCGACGTTGTATTTAATTCCAAAGAAGGTCTTGAGATTCCTAAAACTGCATATGTCTCCAGATATTATAAAAATGCACAAGGCTATAAAATACTTATAACCATCATTCACCATTCGAATTATCAAAACGAACTTCAGTCGGGGATCAAAGGTAATAACCATGAAATAAAGCTTAAAGGAAAAAAGGGGTCTGAAAATGATAGGACGTCCGTACTGAAGAAGTCAAAAGTGCGATTGAGCTCTGAAGACATTCGAAAGATTAGAATGGCTCGTAATATGATACTTGCGAATTTAGAGGATGACTTTCCTTCACTTAAAGAATTTGCACTCGAACTTGGAACCAACGAATTTAAACTCAAATATGGGTTTAAAGAATTATATGGCACTACTGTGCATAAGTTTTTGATTCAGGAGCGTCTGAGAAAGGCAATGATGATGGTGCGTTATAGCGACCGACCGTTTAAAAATATAGCCGAAATGACCGGGTTCAAAAGCTTAGCCCATTTTTCAAGGTCATTCAAGCAAACCTATTCGCTCTCGCCAAGCGAAATGCGCAAAAAAAACGATCCATAGGTTGCATTAATTGCTTCAAATTTTTAATCCCTTTTAGTCAAAAGGTACTCCCTTACAATCAAATAGAAGTCCTGAACTTTACCATATCAATACAAATGATATGAGAGTTCCTAAATCCTTTACTCAAAAAATACCTTGGATGGTCAGTTTACTGTTCATTTTATTATTTGTATATGCTGCTTTAAGTAAGCTCTTGGATTTTGAAACATTCGAGACACAGTTAGGTCAGTCGCCCTTGTTAAGTGCCTATGCCAAACCTGTAGCGATTGGGGTGCCAATTTTAGAACTGCTCATTGCATTGTCTCTCATGGTTTCTAGATTTCGAGTGTGGGGGCTATATGGGTTTTACTGTATGATGGTTATGTTTACATCCTATATTTTAATTATTTTAAATTTTACTAGTTTTACGCCCTGCTCGTGTGGTGGGGTTTTGGAAGATCTTGGATGGACAGAACACTTGATTTTTAATATCCTTTTTATTTTATTATCGGGGTTTGTTATAATTATACTTTCTAAAAAAAGAAATAGAGCCTTCTTAAAAGTAGGCGTTTTTACTTTTTTAGGTGTCGCTATAGTCTGTCTTATTTTTCTGAGTTCTGAGAAACAGAACAAACGCAACAATGCTTTTATTCGACGGTATATGCCACATCCAATTGAACAGATTGGCACCCTTACTCTAAAATCCAATTCCTATTATATTGCTGGAATGAGTGAGAAAAAAATGTATTTGGGAAATTACAATGCGCCTCTCTATATGACCACCATAGACAGCTCTTTGCAACAAAGTGATCCGGTTAGGATACAAATTGATAGCACTCATTTACCTTACCGGAAGGTTAAGTTATCCATAAACCCGCCTTTTTTCTATCTTGGAGATGGGACAGTGCCCGTAATTTTTAGGGGCTACACAAGCACTTGGAAAGCTTCTGTATTTTCATATCGAGATGCCTATTTTTCTTCCTTTACCGTTGTTGACTCAGTAAGTATTGGAATTACCACAAAAAGTACCGCCAAAGCATACAATGCTTTAGGTTTATTGCATAAGATAGGAGACTCAATTATTGACTTAAATTTGGTGGAAGACCTTTTAATCGGAAAACTAAACAATGGTACTTTTGATACCGATGGTGTGTTGCTTTGGAATTCTACAGAGCGAAAATTCATATACCTTTATTTTTATCAAAATACATATGAAATACTGGACAAGGATTTGGTGTATTGGTCTTCCGGAAAGACTATTGACACTATCAATACGCCAATTTTGGATATTGCACATTACAGCGCAAAAAAACAATTTGAGCTAGGGGGCAAATCTGTTCTCGTTAATAGACTGGGTGCTACTTATGGAGATAAACTCTTTATTCAAAGTGATCGTTTGGGTCGTTATGAAAGTGATAAAGTACTCCGTTCAGCTTCTATTATTGATGTATATAACATTAAAGATACGTCATACGTTTTTAGTTTTTACCTCTACCACCAACGCGGAAAAAATCTTAGTGAATTTCGAATCTACAAAAACTTATTAGTCGCCATTGTTGATGACCAAATATGGCTATACCGTTTAAAACCAGAATATTTTGACACAGGTTTTAAAGCAACTCATACTGTACAGTATCAGGATTAAGACCGAACACCTGTAAAAAAAAGTAGGTCGTTGTATAATTTAAAAAAATAAGTCATGAGAACCAAAATTTTAAAGGTAGGAATGCCAATTTTTGTATTTATGTTGGCGATAGTCTTTGCATTTGCCAATGACATTGAGACTTCAACGGATGAGGCCCTTATTGCAGGTTACATCTTTGAAAATGGAGACTGCAAACCTGCATCGCGGGACTGTAACAATCTGGGTGGGCCCTTATGTAAGCAGGGTAGTTTTCAAGTTTACGAAATGCCCGATGTAAATGGCACTTCGTGTGTCAATGAATTGACGCATTTACAGTAAATTTTAAAAACGTGGGACAATTTATTTTGTCCCACGTATTTATTTTAAATACTTTTCAAACCAGTTCATAATTTCCCTGGACAATTGCAATTTATTGGTTGTATCTGATAAGGCATGTCCTTCATCTTCAAATAATACTAGTTGACTTTGTTTGCCTAACCGTTTTAAGGCCAAAAACATTTCGATACTTTGCTGCCAATAAACTTGATAATCTTTTTTTCCTGTCCATAGCAACAAAGGAGTTGTTACATTCTCTACATGTTCAATAGGCGAATTTTGCATGTAGACTTCCTTTATATTATAATAACTGTCACCCATGCGCCATTGTTGGTTTTCATAACGCCACATTTCCGGTTTATTCCAATTCCATCCCATGCTATGGTAATGGCTTGTAAAATCCGTCACAGGTGCACCTGCCACCACCGCAGCAAACCTATTGCTCTGTGTGGCTATAAATGCACTTTCATAACCCCCAAAGGAATGGCCAATGAGTCCTATCCTGTCCCTATCTATAAATCCTGATGCTATGGCTTTATCAATTGCCGCGGTTACGCAATTTAATGCGGACACACCTGGGTTTCCCTTTTTATATGCAATATCGGGATAGTATACAAAATAGTCATTTATAGCATATGTTAAAGTATTAAACCCGATAGTCTCATAATAGGAAGGCGGATAAAAGGTATTTATTTGTTTGGATTGTTTTTCATAGATGTTCACGATCATTGGATACTTATCTTGAGAATTAAAATTTGCAGGGTAAATTAAAGACCCTGAAAGTGTATCTTCCTTTGTTATGTACTCAATTCGTTCCCCCTTCCCCAGTTCAAATTGCATTAGCTTAGGGTTGCTTTGGAAAATGAGGTGCTGCTCACGTGATTTTATATCTAGAATATGGATGCTAGGAGGTTCATTATATTTTTGTTTTCTGTAGATAACCATATCAAACGCCTCCGAAACTAAGATATCATCGATTTTTCTGTTTTCGAAAAGCAAGGTTTTAATACTATCCTGGGCTTTCCAGAGGGCGTAACCTGAGGCATGACTTTTGGGGTCATACATCTCCAGAATTACACCTTTTTCTAGATTGAACGGCGAAGAGGAAAAACTCACATTAACCGTCAAGAAATAATATGAATTGCGTCTATAATCTTTATTGATCCTGTATTGTATTTTATTCTCTCGTCCTTTGGTGATTCTTTTTTTTAAGTGACCATCAGGAGATAGTTGCCAAATATCAAATTTGTCATATAAAATAATACTTTTATCATCTGAGGTCCAACCCGGGCTTCCATAAGGAAACACATCTCCTGCACGATCACTTTCCTTGTTTTCAAAAGAGGCCTTCATATCATGGGTTAAGTTTACCGTTTTTTTCGTCGCCATATCATGAACCCACCAATGTTTGTCTTTAAAGAAAGTGAGGTATCTCCCGTTAGGTGAGATGCTAGCAAATCCAGACTCTGTGTATTGGTTTTTAACTCCTAAATGGGTTTGTCCACTTGCCATATCCCTAACATGTATATCAGTATTTGGAAATTGCTTATATAGGGGTTCATAAATGGTTTGATCAAACACTAAGGCATATTTGTGATTGACATCCAAGGCTGCGCTAGGATATTCTCGTGTTTCTATTGCCGTGAGTTCATCAGTATCGGAATACCAGGCTGTGAGTAACTGTGATGTTTCCCTTTGTTCATACATTTTCATTTTAGGATAGGGCCAAGGGTCCTCAGACCGCCATATTTCTGGTGTGCTTTTGACCTCATTAAATTTGGGTGTGTTCTTTTGTCTATAGAATAACAGCTTTTTTCCATCGTCGGACAAGAATAAAGAAGAGGTCTTGATCTTAAAATCTGGAAATTTTTGGTTTAAGCGTGTATAATCGATTGTTTTGGTAACGTCGTTCAATCTATAATAATGGATATAACTGTCTGCCTGACGCTGTTCGGTAAATACAAGGGCATTACCCGAACCACTCCATTTCAACTGGCCATAGGTGCTGCCTTCGATTTCTTTAATGACCTTATGCCTATCGAAAAGCATATCATATATGAGCACCTTATTGAGGCTATTTTCTTTGACAATTACCGCTAATTTGTTATTATCAGGGTTCCACATATAGGCACTAACACCCGATATGGAAGTTGTATGTGTACCGTCTGAAGACATGACCAAAAGCGTTGTTGAGCTATCCTCATCTTTTCTTAGTGCTGCCAAATAATTACCACTTTTAGAAAAGTGGAAGGATTGTATCATGGGGTAGGTCCTCCTTGAGTTTGTCTGGAGGTCAATAATATTGAGCACGCCCTGTTTATTGCCAATGCAACCAAACCATCTGCCGTTAGTAGAAAACGTAATCCATTCACTCTCTGGAAGCGTAAATGACACTGTATCTTTAGTATGTTTTAGATGGTGTATAGTTGCTTTGTTATCAAATTCCTCTGTAATTATCACCCATTTGCCGTTAGGAGACAGTGCATTGATGTGTGTGGCTCTACTCCATTGAGCATCCAATTCTGAGGAGTATGGTATCCGGCCCTCTTGTGCCCCAACATTAAGGACTCCCACAAAAAACATCATTGTGAACCTTAACAGTTGTTTCCATTCAGTAACTATTGCCATGTCTTTCTTGTGTTTAGGTTCAATACCCTTCATTTTGTGGGTTTAAATTAACATTCATCAAGATCTCCGAATCTGGAATGGGCAAGAGGATGTCAGTTTGTCCCCATCCTTCTTTTAATGGAGAGAGAACCTCATCTGCATTCCCAAACCTTTTTAAATCAAACCAGCGATGGCCATGTTCCGCAAAAAGTTCAAAACGTCTTTCTTGATATATGGCGAACAGGGTTTCTTCGATGGTAACCGCAGTTATGGGTGCCAATCCTGCACGTATCCTTATGGAATTGATGTCAGAATTTGCACCTACCATATCATTTAGTTTAGCTCTCGCTTCTGCCCTTATCAGGTATTGTTCCTCCAAACGAAATACGGTGGAGTATTGCTGGCCATTTCCCTCATACCGCTTGTATTTGTTTGAAAAGTACCAAGTCTGTGTTCCTGTTGTCACTTTACCCACCCAATAGGTTCTGCGCAGGTCGTTTTCGTCCATGGCTTCCACTAACTGGTTGTTCAGTGCTACCAGTGGTGGCGGCCCCGAAGAGAAGGTGTATGTTGTGGCTTCTAAAGTGTTGGAGCCCGTATTCTTACTTTTAAGTTGTAGGATTGCCGAAGAACTTGTTTTTAAAAATACGTTGTCCATTTGCAACTCTAAATTGTAAGCGCTGTTGTTGATAAGCAGACTGCTTTCCTCTTCTGCATTTTCCCATTCTTCAATATCTAGATAGACCTTAGCAAGTAAGGCGGAAACCACTGATTTGTTCGAGCGGATTCGCTCATTTGAGACATAGGGCTCTCCCACGAGGGATTTGGCTTCCAAAAGATCAGTCACTACCAGTTCGTAAACTAGATTTTCCTGCATTCTGGAAACCTGTGCATTGATTTCATAATCGGTGGTTGTGATATAAGGGACATTTCCAAACAGTCTTACCAAATAATGATGAGTCATTGCCCTTATAAACAGTGCTTCTCCCAATAATTGCTGTCGGACCTTTTCGGGGATTGTATGTGAGACCTGTAAACCTTCAATGGCAGCATTTGCCATGTAGATCAGGTTATAGCTACGTGACCATAATCTGGCCACCGTCGCATCTGTTGCCACAATTTGGTTATTGGAGAATGCTGCTAAAGACTGGTTAGGGAAGCCATAATATGTCAACTCATCGGCATAACAGCCCATCAACGTACCTAAACCAGTAGCGTTGCCTGCCAAAAGGACATCGTCCCTGAGTTTGGCGTACATGGTGGTTACGGCAGCAGTGGCTGTGGCTTGATTTTCAAATATTGTCAGATGCGGAATTTGCCCCGTAGGATTATCTGTCTCCAAAAATTTGTCACAGCTGGACAGAAGCAGAGTAAAAATCAATAGACCTGGCTTAAAGGCAATTTTGAACCTATATAGCTTATTATTAAATGTATTCATAATGTTAGATTTTAATAGGTTTAAAATTGTAATTGCACGCCCAAAAGGAGCCTTCTTAAAGGGGGCAAAAAGCCAAATCCTTGCTCAGGGTCTCCTCCCTTAAACTTTGTGAAGGTGAAAAGGTTTTGTCCCTGAGCGTAGAGTCTACATGATGTTTCTTTACTATTGTCCAAAGGCAGTGAATAGGACAGTGCCAAAGATTTTAGTCTTATAAAGGAGGTGTCGGATATGGCACCACTACTTGACCCAAAACGCGCGGATGCTGTATAGGCATCCGCATTGCTGCCTGTTGTGAACTGCTGCATGGAGGCTATGTCTCCTGCCTTTTGCCAACGGTCTAAAACATCTACCGGTTGGTTAAACATGATCCCTGCGGGTTGACTTCCATAAAATGCATTGATCCCTTCTTTTTTCACAAATTGAAAGAATAGATCCAAATTCCAGTTTTTATACCTTAGGCTATTGGAGAGGCCTCCAAAAAATGTTGGGTTCAAATCGGCTATATACTGACGGTCATTGGTACTATCCAACATGCTATCGGCATTATAGTCTTCAAACTCAAAAAGCCCCGTTTCTGTATTTACCCCTGTTAGATGATAAAATTTGTAAATATTAAGTGGTTGTCCAATGGCAAAGCGGTTGGCATAGGATGACTCTTCTAAGCCAGGAAATTCCAAAAGCCGGTTTTTGGGTAAGGTGAGGTTAAGTGAGGTGTCCCAACTAAAATTTTTGGAACGTAAAAACGTTGCGCCCAATTCTAATTCCCAACCTGAATTTTCTACTACTGCGTCTAAATTGGTTAGTATAGATGCAAAACCCGTGGTATGCGGCAAAGTGTAATTAATGAGTTGGTTGGAAGATTGGTTATTGTAGAATGCTACCGATGCAGTGAGGCGTCTTTTAAAAAACTCAAGTTGCAATGCCACTTCTTTTTTAAGATTTTCTTCCCATTCAAAGTTGGTATTGTAGAGTTTTGAGGGAGCTAGCCCAATGCTACCATCATACGTGAAATCATTTAGAGTATAAGTTTGAAGATATTGGTAGTCGCCAATTTGGTCGTTTCCGGTAATGCCATAGCTTCCCCTAATTTTACCAAATGAAAGCCAAGGTAATTTTAAGTCTTCAGAAAAAACCCAAGCCGCTCCGACCGCCCCGAAATTACCGTACCTATTACCTGTGCTGAAACGGCTCGATCCGTCACGTCTTGCGGTCACATTTAAAAACAACTTCTTTTTAAAGGCATAATTAATCCTCCCAAACAGGGATTGGTATTTATATTCCAGCTGATTTTCATTTAGAATGCGCAGGTTGTTTGCCGCACTTAAAGCTCCTAAAAAGCTGTTATCTGAAAAGCCCACCCCCAATAAGGTTAGCCTTTCTTCTTTACGGTTTTGGAAGGTTGTCCCCAACAGCAGTTGCCATGAGTGTTGAGCATTGGAAAATGACCAAGATAATTGGGGCTCTGCAATAAAGGTGTT
This sequence comes from Gelidibacter sp., assembly GCF_053579655.1. Taxonomy (NCBI): domain Bacteria; kingdom Pseudomonadati; phylum Bacteroidota; class Flavobacteriia; order Flavobacteriales; family Flavobacteriaceae; genus Gelidibacter; species Gelidibacter sp. The sequence continues at coordinate 9,324 of NZ_JBMDWE010000050.1, forward strand.
GCGTTGCGCCTGATGGGAGTAAGATTGGGAAATTCTGCTTTGCAGACCAAAAGCAGGGTTATAGATGGTATGGGGAATATGTCTCTGGTCTTCCAAGACCGTGTTGGAATAGCCCGTATTCAATTTAAGCGTTAAATTATCGAGAACATGATAGTTTAGCACAGCGTTTGCAATTAGGGTATTGGCAGAACTAGTATATGTTCCTTCCAGTTGTGCCAACGGATTCGTCCATGTATTGTTTGCCCAATTAAGGCTGCCCGCATCATCATACAATTGGGGTGCGTTTGGAGCAAGCCAAAGGGCATTGGAAGTGAGGTCTGAACTAGGCAAATGGTTATCTTCAATGGTATATGCACTATTGAATACCATTTCAAATCTTTTATTTATGCTATGATGATTTAGGTTAGAGTTTATGCTAATACGGTCATAATTGAAATCTCCCGGAAAGACGGTGGTTTCATTTTGATGCATGCCACTTAGTAAAACCTGTGTGCGCTCACTGCCCCCACTTACTGAAGCTTCCAGTTTACGGGTAATTGCCGTCCCGCCAATAAGTATTTCCTGCCAATCCGTATCACGGGTTTGGTCCCAAGTGCCATTGACGTCGTAGGCATCATAAGGATAGGTGGCAATACCGTCATTGGCAAAGGCCTCACGACGCATTTCAATATATTGCGCCGTGTTTAAGAGGTCACTTTTAAGAGTGATATTGGCAATGCCCGCGCTACTATTTATTGTAAATTTGGTATCTCCTTGTTTTCCTTTTTTTGTGGTGATAAGTACCACCCCGTTGGCACCCCTAGAACCATAAATAGCTGTAGCATCCGCATCCTTGAGTACTTCTATCGACTCTATTGTAGCGGGATTTATGGCATTTAAAGGACTTATATTACCTGAGGGAATTATGGTAAGTGATGAATTTGAGGCTCCTAATGATTGTGAATCAAAAGGTACCCCGTCAATTATGTACAGGGGTGCATTACCACCCATAATACTGTTTTGACCCCTAATTTTTACCTCAAACCCACTTCCCGGAACCCCTGAGGTTGGTACCACATCAACACCGGTAAGTCTACCTATCAAGGCTTCCAACGGGTTATTGACTGGTTGCCCTTGAATGTCCTTAGCCGTAATGCGCGCAATACTCCCCGTTTTCTCACGGTCTGTAGTAGTATAATAACCCGCATTAATCTGTACCTCTCCTAAAGTGGTCGCATCTTCTTGTAGTGTAACATTTATCATACTGCGGTTTAGAATAGGGATTGTAAGTGTGGTATATCCCAAATAAGAGATCTGAAGCGTGTCGGTTGGTTTGGCGGTAATACGGTATCGTCCGTCAAAGTCTGTTACCACACCGTTTGTAGTATTTATAATAAGAACATTGGCGCCAGAGATGGGCAAGTGGGCATCGATAACCTTGCCAGTGACCAGTATATCTTGGGCCGTGAGTGGCAGGGTTAAAATTATGAAAAGAAGATTACAGCTAAATATACGCCGCCACCTTACTGATTTATGATTATTTATCATAGTTTTGTGTTGGTTAAAGTGATACAATTATTTTAACTTTTGGCCTGCTCCGATGTCGTGGTAAACTGGGAGCGGGCTTTTTTTATGCCGATTTATGGTTTACGGCGGTGTCATTTTACGTTATGTTCATCTCATAGGCATTTTTTTTTAGGGAAGTTGGGCCACTGCTTAGAAACCAAATCTAACAGATGCAGCAGCCCTTTCCCAAAGACTAATTCTAACATTTCGCTATGTGGCACTGTCTTTTGGTAGTGCTGCCATTTTCTTAGGGATTAAGAGTTTGCAATTGGCTATAGCGAGATTTTTATTGCAAACTCCATTTGTAGCGAATCTCAATGATGAGGTTTAAGTTTGGTCACAATTTGTTAGACATGAATGTTTCTGTTTTAAATTGTTAGTATTATTTTTTAAATGCCTTTCTGTCCTATATTTTAGGTAAATCCTCAAAACATTTGGAAAACGTTAAGATTGATGCTACTTTTAAACTGTCGATTTTTTAAATAAGCACCAACCAGGGTTTCTTCCAACATATTGGGAACCTAGGGCGGTTTTGGATTTTGTAATATTTGGGCTTAACACAACCTAATATTACAGTACCTGTTGTAAGTATGATTTTTTGAAGCTATTTTCTTTTCAGAAGGTAGTTGGGAGCTACTGACTAGAAACAAAAAATCGTTCTCACAATTAAATTATGGAACGATGTTTCTCTTAGGGAAATATTATGAAGTGTTTAAAATAACCAACGAGTGGTCTAGCTCCTTCGATAATGTGTGGAAATCCGGTCGAAAACCTTAGAGATAAATCTCTTACCCATCGAAGTACAAACGCATAGACCGCCCATTGGAAGTTTCAAATATATGAAAAATCCAAATAAGGCGACCTTATGGTTGACTCTCTAGGGTGACAATTTACCGGATTATTCCCATATAGAGAGACATCATGAGTTAAAACGCTAAGCGCCTAACTATTAGTGTCGCATTAATTATAAAACAAACATAACGAAAGTTTGAGTAATACCCAAACTTTTATGAGAAAATAATACATTATTTTAAAATGGATAAGAATAAAATCAGAAATAGAATAAAAGAAGTGGCTAAGCTTAAAGGGGTTAGTAATAAATTAATTGCTGTTTTGCTTAATGTGCACCATACTACTGTTAGTCAATGGATGAATAATGTATATCAGCCTAATAACGTACACATGAATAAACTTGTTGAATTATTGGAAGTGGGATATCATGATTTGATTATAAATGAAGACTCACCTTTAGATACAGGACTTGGAAAGGTTTTGCAAACAGAGTTTAATAGTCTTATGAAGGCTAAGAATCTCCCGCTTAAAGTTACAATTATCAATAAAGAAACTGGTAAAGAAGAAAATGTTTATAATCCAGAGATTGTAAAAGTTCTTGAAGGTTTAAGAAAGGAACATAAAAAAAGTAATGGTGAGGGAAATGGAGGCTAAACATAAAAGATAAAAGATGGAAATTCAATTTACAATACCTGATAAGTACGAAAACAAAAAAGCGCTTCTTAATCGTATGATTAATAAGTATAGAGGAGATTATAATATTAGTGAAACAAAAGATGGTAGTATTTATATGCTTGAATTTGAAAATGTAAATTTAGGGAAGGAGTTTCAAAGAGAATTAGATATTTTAATTCCTGATTTGTATAAGTATTAAAAAAACTTACTAATCTTATAAAAGAAATTATCGATCAATGCGAGGACTTCCTCGAATTGATAACGTTTTGAAAAGTTTAATCATAAACAATAACCAATGGCAAAGAATGCAGCAACCGAAACAGTATTTGAGCAATCAAAGAGAATAGATAACCTGCGTAATGAATATTGGAGCGCAAGAGATTTAGCAAAAATACTAGAGTATTCAGAATACCGACATTTTTTACCAGTAATTGAAAGAGCTAAAGAAGCTTGTGTAAATAGTGGGTATGAAGTTTCAGACCATTTCGAGGATGTCCTCGAAATGGTATCTATAGGTAAAACAGCTCAACGAGAGGTTAATAGTGTGAAGCTGTCTAGGTATGCATCTTATTTAATAGTTCAGAACGCTGATCCATCTAAGGAAATTGTAGCTCAAGGACAGACTTATTTTGCCGTACAGACACGTATTCAAGAAATCAGTCAGATGGATGAATATACCAATCTGTCAACGGAAGATGAGCGCAGACTGTTTTTGAGAAATGAATTAGCGAAGCACAACACTCAATTGGCTGCAGCAGCCAAGGAATCAGGTGTGGTCAAACCAATAGATTATGCTGTTTTCCAGAATCACGGATATAAAGGACTTTATGGAGGTTTAGATGCAAAAGGAATTCATCATAAAAAAGGCTTGAGAAAAAGTCAGCAGATTTTAGATCATATGGGCAGTACCGAGTTGGCAGCCAATTTATTCCGGGCAACTCAAGCGGAAGAAAAATTGCGCAGAGAAAATATTCAAGGAAAACAAAATGCAAATAAAGCCCATTTTGAAGTCGGTAAGAAAGTGCGCAAAACAATAGAAGAACTGGGAGGTACAATGCCTGAAGACTTACCAACTGTTGAAAGCGTTAAAATAATTGAAAAACAACAAAACAAAAGGTTAGATGCTTCGAAGAGAAAGGATTAATTTAATTCTCTAAAAAAACGTCGCTTTCTGGTGTGTTTTTATATTTTCAATCATATTTAGTTTTATGTTTTTTTGATAAAAAGCTATGTGTGCGGTTTCTCGCATCAATACGGCTTTAACTTAAATTATATTTGGTTTTAAAAAGTATGTTTGATAAGAATATATGACTAATAATAGGTGCGACTGGTGGGGTCTATACATGTGTTAGCAGTCAGGCTAAAAACAACATAAATGACAATGAAACAAAAAATTGCTTGTATAGGATGGGGGTCTTTGATATGGAGACCAGAAAGACTTAAAATCCAAAACTATTGGTTTGAAGATGGACCTATTTTACCAATTGAATTTACAAGAATATCCAGTGACAATAGAGTAACACTTATCATAGACGAAGAAGCAAAACCTATCCGAACTTTATGGACTCTGATGACTTGTGACGACCTTACCGAAGCAAAAGAATCTCTCATTAAGAGGGAAGGCGTTAAAAAGGATTCTCTTATACATAGTCTGACCCAAAATGACAATGTAACTGACGAAATTCAAGAAGATATTCAAAATTGGTTAAAAGAAAAAAAAATTGACTGTGTTATTTGGACAGGCTTATCATATTCTGACAAGACTAATAAAGAAAGACCATCAATTGAAAGATCATTTCTCATTTGAATGAAATTGAACACAATGAAAGGAAATTAGCTAAAGAATTTATTCGAAAAGCACCAAGACAAATTGACACGGAATATAGAAGACAAATAGAGAAAGAATTTGGATGGAATCCATTAAATTCATCAAATGAGTGAAAAAGAAGCTCGAACCGCTAACAAGCGTTTGGCAAAAAGCGAGTTCAGTGCTTAAATTAAGCTTTGTGCTTCTTATGGTGTTCAGTGCTGGTAGAAAGTTTAATGCTTCGAAATCCGCTTCTTCGCCAAGCGCCAAAACGTTGCCATATATTAAAAAAAACCAAATGATACACCTGATAGTTGGAAATACCGGTTCTGGAAAAACAACATACTCAAATGAACTAAAAAGAAAAACCAACGGAATTATATTTTCAATAGACAAGTGGAATAAAACATTATTTCTTGCCGACAAAAAGCCGAATGACGGATTGGAGTGGTTTCTGGAAAGAATTGACAGAGCGGAGGAAATGATTATGGAATTAGTCCAACAATTAGAAAACTCCAAAACGGATTCTATTCTGGACTTGGGATTATCGAAGTTTAAGCATAGAGAAAAATTTAGAAAATTCGCCGAATCGAATAGGATCGAACTAAAAACTCATTTTTTGGATATTTCTAAAGAATCTCGACTGAAAAGAATAATGAAACGGAATGCTGAAAAAGGAGCTACTTTCGAATTTGAAGTAACTAAGGAAAATTTCGATTTTATGGAAAGTTGGTTTGAAAAACCCAACAAAAAAGAGATTGATGGAGGAATAATAATTATGGAATAAAAAAACGGTGGCAACACCGGTAGCCGTTGCACAACCCCATAATAGTTCTGACATCCTAACAAAATTAAAGCCTTGTTTTCTTTAAAGTTAATCAGAAGTTAAAAAAATGTTTGCTGATTTTTTTTATATTTAGTAATTAAAGACTAAAAAAAATGAAAAGTAAAATAACTAAATTGTGGATAGTGATGATTTTGACTTCAATCACTTTTAATGTGAACGCACAGAACAGAAAAATTCCTAAAGAACAAATTCCGGAAAAAATCAACACTTATATTGCGACCTATTTCCCAAAGAATACCGTACTAAAGGCATCATTCGATGACCACCCAGTTTATAAAAAATATGAGATATCTTTATCAGACAAAGTTTCTCTTGAGTTCAGGCCAGATTACAAAATAAAGGAAATTAAGTCAAAATCTAAACTTCCCGATGAGGTAATCCCTGTTAAAATTCTCGAATATGTAAAATCAAATTACCCAAACAATGTAATTACGGATTGGGAATTAGATGACGGCAATCAAAAAATAGAACTTGATAATGGCTTAGATATAGAATTCACTCTAAAAGGACAATTTATCAGGGTTGAAAATTGGAAACATAAATGACGTCAACTTTTTATTAAATTTAATAGTAAAAGTAACATCAGAAAGTAATGCCAGCTGCCAAGAGCTAAGAACAGCTCGCTGCCTTTGTCCCGTCTAGGTGGCATAGGCCAGTGCTAAATCATATGTTGAAGCATCTGTTTGATATACAGTTTATAAAGAGCAACGTGTGGGTTAAAAGAAAGAAAACTAATTGTAAAATGTTTTAAACTATATAGCATATATCCAACCCAAGCTAAAGATTTAAAATAAAAACTATTGCTACTCTATTTCTTATCGATCGGTTTCTTTGGAGGTGAAATTCTGATTTCTGATTTAGCGCCTTTGTTATTTAGCCTAGTAGGATCTATTTTAATTCCTTTTGGTCTTTTAGTATTCATAATATTTTGGTTTATAGGGAGGTATAAACATAGTGTTTTAGTTTTGAAATTGCAACCATAAGCCGGTCGTGTTCATCTAACTAAATATCAGAGAAATTGAATGAAATCAGTCTGTCATTCAACTAACCTAACCCTATAGATAAAGAATGGACGGTGTATGGATAAAGTATGGATACTGTATGTAATAAATTAAATTATGTAAGTCAGAATTCTGACTCATCCAGAATAATTACATTTTTTAATTTATCTAATTTTATTCTCGTTTATCTTTTGTGAGTCTTTCATCAAAAGGTAAATCAATAAACTGAATAACTTCTACTTTGCCAAATTCTTTATATAAGGGATTTAAGATAATATTTGATTCTAATCCGACAATAGTGGATGGTACTCGTAATGCAAAAATATTTCTGTCTTTTGCTAAGTCTGTAAAAATTTCTGTTGTCTTGGAAGAATATGGGTATTGGTTCCATCTTTCCGGCATCTCTTTTAATTCTTCTATTGCAAAATTATCTGGAAATTGAATTTTCGCAATTAATATTTTCTTTGGCAAATACGCAATATTTTCAGAGTGAACATAATACTCTAGCAGCGCCAATGAAATATTTTCTGAACAATAAACAGCTCGTGTTCCAACATTATTCCATCTGCCACCAACCTTTTCAGCTCCTATTCCAGAAAGTGTTAAATCTTTATATTTTACATTTGCAATTCGATATACAATCATTAGCTATAAACATTGTATTGAATTCTAATAATTTCATTTTCAACCATTTCAAAGCCAAAACTACTATCAAGCAGTTCAAATGGAATTTTACCCCCAAGAGTCCTGGCGGGAGTCATTAACCATTTCTTAAAGTCTTCTTTAGAATCAAAAACTTCATAACCGATTCCGAATAATCTCGCCAGTTCGTATATTCGTTCTGACGTTTCTTTTCCATAAACAGCTTTCTTTTGCATGCTACTAATGGATGCTGGAAGTATATGCTCAAACTCTTTTTCAGTAGAACCCGTATAATGTATTAATTGCTTCCAGTCTGTTTTCTTCACGCCTTCTCTGATACGACTTATTAATTCCATTTGAAATCCTGGGGCATCTTTAGCATTATCAACAACCCAAGACGGTGAGAATTTAGTGGGACTAATGGGGTTTCTTCCTTTTCTAACAGCCCTAGCTGTTGGTGCTACACCTTTCCTTTTATTTGAATCTTCTGATTTTAGCTTTACATCCATAATTGTATATTTATGTCTATACGATTGTAAATATACAATATATAGTCGTGATATCTAAGTTTATTGACTTAAGAATTATTGATTAAAATAAGAACTACTGCCAATAACTATTCGGCTCACACCACTTGGCTTGGCTCTGAGGTATAGACCAGAGCTTAAAAAACTCTATTAATAAATCCGATCGAATTGCATATTAACTTTAAGACATTCAAAAAAAACGATTTTAGATAGGTATATGTTTTTTCAATCCTCTTTCTATGCTAAGGTTATATGCTCAGGCAAAAAGGGTATCGACCTATGGTAGATTACATTAGCAGATCTCAAAGTTCAATTAGGTCAATTGCTGGACCTTCCCGCAGGTAGGCGGTAACGAGACTCGTACTTACGGTGGTGTTAGGGGAGCAGTGACAATTTTTAAATGGTTACCTGTTTACTCAATTAATGGTTGGCTGGCTTTTCATTAATTCAATCATTCTTTCTTTATCAATATAATGCGTTGCATAACTGTCTTCAATAGTTTTATCTCCTGATTTACTAAATCTTAAACGACGATTTTTTCCTTTGCCATATTGGTTGTATCCAGTCCATGAGCTTTTCAAATCCAATTCAGTGGAATATTTCATAATCAACTTATTTATCAAAGTCAGTTTGCCTAAATTAATTTTGCACACTTTTTCGAGATAATCAACCCGTCCAGATCGCCAGTCATCATAATCTTTTTTTGTCAAGTAATTTTGTTGCAAAAGTATATCCACAACGCAGACAAATCCTTTGTCATACAGATTTTTGTGAATGAGTCTTTTTACATCTCTATCTAAATCGGTATTATTCAAAATCTTTATTGTTTAAATCAACCTGGTTTTTAACCCATTGAATATAATGTTTTTTTTTAAAATCAAACCACTGTTGCCGATACTCTCCTGAATTATCAATTTGCCACTTAAAGTTTTGAAATGGCTTTAGTCTGTTTAATGCATAAATCAATTTGTTCTGTAAGCCAATATCATCTACGCTCTGCGCAAAATCAACCATTAATTTAAAAGATTCATGAGATTCAAATCCTGTAAACTCAATATAATCACTCCAATTTTCATCAATCTCATTTGATACGTCATCCCAGGTTTCTTTGTCAGCATCTATCCAGCTATCAAAATTGGGTATTGTCTTAATCTCACCCGATTTAAGATTATAAAAACATCTCATCCCGCAATCTAGGTTATCAGCAATTTCTTCTATTTCCTTTTTAGTCGGTTTCATATGTGTTAGGAAATTTTTTATTCTTGGGGTAACGGTTTTATATAAATAGGTGAGTGGGTTAAACACCTAAAATAGAAAAAATGGCCGAGCCTGTGGAAATTCCGCAGGAATGTTCAAGTAGGCGAGTACTAGCAATTATTTTTACAGGGCTTGTAGTATGTAATGTTTTTTATAATTGTCTATCTCTTTCTTGAATTTCAAGGTCATTAATACTTGCGTATCTTTTTTCCATTAAACCATTTTGGTCAAATTCCCAGTTCTCATTACCGTATGCTCTAAACCATTTTTCATTCTTATTTTTATATTCGTACTCAAATCTAACAGCTATTCTGTTTTCAGAATGTGACCAATATTCTTTCTTTAATTTATAGTCTAATTCGTTTTTCCATTTGTCCGCTAAAAAACGTACAATTTCTTTACGACCTTTAATAAAGGTACTACGATTTCGCCATTCACTTTCAACAGTATATGCTAAACTTACTTTTTCTGGATCTTGAGAATTCCAGGCATCTTCTGCCATTTGAATTTTTTGTTTTGCAGTTTCCAACGTAAATGGTGGAAGAGGATGTTTTTGTTCCATTATTTGAATATTTATATTAATTTTTCTGTAATACTTTTAGATTTTTCAATTAATTCGTTTGATTTAAATACTTGACTTTCTATAATAGAGCTTTCAAAGAGTAAATAAATGTGAGAAGACAATAATTCGTCTTGAATTTGGTCTCTAAAGAAGCTCCTTAAATCCCGTTTATGATTTTGAATGATTGTTAATATTTTTTCTTGATCATTTGATATTTCTGAAAGAATGTTCAAGAAACTACAGCCTCTGTAATTCTCTTTGATATTCATAACAATCAAAAAGTCAAACGAGGTCAATATTTTTTCTTTGGGATTTTGAACTTTGGAAATAAATTTTTCTAATTCGGCAAACCAATAATTATGTCTTGTGTTTAAAAACTCAACACACAAATCTTCTTTAGATTTAAAATGTTGATAGAAACTTGCTTTTGCAACTTTCGCTTCTTTTATTATCTGATTAACACCAGTTCGGTTATATCCTTGATGGTGAAATAAAGTTGAAGTGACATTTAATATTCTTTCACGAGGCGCATTCATATCCTTTTGTTTAGTTCGACAAAGATATGAAAATATAGATATACAGACAAGTCTGTCTATTTATATTTATTAATTTTGTTAGTTTCGTCATATTGCATACAACGTTTATGTGTGAGTTGAATAGTTGCGTGGATTAAACACCTAAAATAACAAAAATAGACCGAGACTGTGGAGAATTCCGCAGGAATTTCCCAGTAGGCGAGAACTAGCAATTATTTTAACATAGTGTTGCCCACCGTTTTTATTCCGTTATGTTGATTTCAATCGTTTGTTTTTTTTCAGGAGGATTTTTAATTCGGACGTTAATTTTTGAATATTTCCACTCATCATTTATTCTGCCCGCTATAATATCCATTTTCGCTTTTCCTTTCTTTCCGATTATCCGAACAGTTGAATTTACTGATTGGTTATTATTACTGTATTCTGTCTGTCCTTCTAAAATTGCCATTTTTCCCAGCGGTTCAATTTCGCCGAGTAGTTTATTTATTTTCGGGTCATTATTTACTTTTAAAAGAGCATTTTCATAAAGTTCAGTATCTGAATAAGATTGCGCAAAGTCAGTTATTATTCCACCCATTCCAGAATTGATGAAAATTCCGAGTGAAATCAGAATTATTCCGCCTACAGGAACGAGCCATTTCCAGTTCCGTTTCCACCAACTTTTTTGCTCAATCAGTTCGTTATTCATCTTTTCCTGTTTTATGCAATAACTTAAAATATTCCGCCAAAATTTTCTCGCTTTTACGATTTTTTTTAAATGGTGGGCAACGTTTCTCGGCTTGGCGATGTGGCGGATAAAGAAGCCAAAATTTTCTATAATCACAGAACTTCAAAGGAAACACAAATCTTCGATTTAGCACTAAACCCGCCATATTGCCAAACCGATGTGTGTGCCCAGCATGGGCATCTTTAATTTACCGAAAGGTAAATAATTAATCTAGAGGGTGCAAGTCCCTTATGGGCAGGGGTAACGCCTTGAACCATTAGTAAGCTGCAAGCTTGTCTGTCGTGAGATAGGAAGTGAAGGAAGCAGGACTACAAAACTCGGTACTGACCCTTCGACAAGCTCAGGATAAACCAAGCAGAAACCGTATAAGAGGCATTTATGCACGGGTAAGCAAGCACATCATTGTAAAGCCCAAAGATTACAAAAGTGCATGGATGTAGATACGGCAGGAATCGAGGGAAAGAAGATGCCATTACCTGGGGAGGTCTCTTAGATTACGGGTTGATCAGAAAGAGAAGTCAGCAGACGTCATAGTACTTGTGGCAACGAGCTACCATCAGAAAGGTAGAGGTCTCACGAACAAGGAAGGACAGAACGTAAAAGGGTTCTTAATTTTTGAAGGAATGGCGCGAGCCATAGCCCCAAAGAACAAGAACAGATTATCAAGTTTTAAAATGTAGAACAAACAAAACATGATTGGACGAGTAGTGCATCCCTACAATCTTCAAAAAGCGTTGGAACACGTCATCGCCAATAAAGGGAGTGCGGGAGTTGATGGCATAAAAACCAGACAGCTCAAGGAGAGTTTTCCTTTCCTAAAGAACCAACTGCTTCAGGATATTACAACGGACAACTACTTGCCCCGACCGATCTTGGGGATTGAAATCCCCAAGGACAATGGGAAGATCCGATTGTTGGGCGTTCCCACCACCACTGACAGAGTGATGCAACAAGCCGTATCGCAAGTGTTGGCACCGCTATTCGAACCTGAATTTAGCGCAAGCAGTTTTGGGTTCCGTCCCAATAAAAACGCCCGACAAGCTGTCGGACAATCACGGGACTACATCCATCAGGGAATGAACCACATTGTGGACATCGACCTGAAAAACTTCTTTGACGAAGTAGACCACTGTCTGCTCCTAAATCTGGTGTTCAAAAAAGTGAGGTGCGAAACCACGATGCGTCTCATTCGCAAATGGCTACGAACACCGATACAGATCAACGGCAAACTGCAAAAACGGAGAAAGGGAGTTCCGCAAGGTTCTCCTTTAAGTCCTTTATTGTCAAATATCCTGCTCCACGAGCTGGATAGGGAAATGACAAGCAGGAAGCTCAAGTTTGTGAGATATGCCGACGATTTTAGTATCTACTGCAAATCACAGTCAGGCGAAAACTACATCGCAGGCCCTTGTCAAGTTCTTAAATACCAAGCTCAAGCTTACCGTTAACAGAGAGAAAAGCGGGATCAGAAAACCTGTAAACTTCACTATTTTGGGCTTTGGGTTTGTGCCTGTGTACAAGAAAGGAAGCAAGAACCAGTATCAGTTGGTAGTGGCAGAAAAGGCATGGAAGAAACTAAAAGAAAAACTCAAAAGCATAACTCAAAAAACCACGGGAGTTAACCTAGGAGACCGCATCGCTAAGCTAAAGGAAATTCAACGGGGATGGTTAAACTATTTTCGGGGAACAAGTATAACAGGTAAACTGCGCGATATTGATGGTTGGCTCAGAAACCGAATTCGCTACTGCATCTGGCACGACTGGAAGAAGCCTGAACGGAAGAGGAAAAACCTCATACGATTAGGAATTGACCAAGACCACGCCTACGCATGGAGCAGAACTCGAAAAGGTGGTTGGGCAACGGCACAGAGTCCTATTTTAGGTACAACTATTACTTTCAAACGCTTGAAAATGCGAGGATACCAATCATTGACCGATGTTTACTTAGAACTCAATCCATCTTTTTGCGAACCGCCGTATACGAGACCCGTACGTACGGTGGTGTGAGAGGCGCAGTGGCAACTTTTAAGTCGTTACCCGTCTACTCGATTAGCAGTTCGTTGTTTTATCGTTAGTTTTATATTTCATTAATTGTCTGATTGATATTAGATGACCAAATAAAACAATTGGAACTATAAAGGTCGGCAACCAACTAAACGGAAAATTTAAAATCGCAATATTCGGTTGGTCAAAAGCAAATTTTTGAATTGGTGAGGGTGCAGAAAAAAAAGCATTCACAACAATATTTACTAAAAGTCCAAGGCAAATAAAATTCCATATTAAAATTGTTTGTCGGTTCAGTTTTGTTTTTGTCAGTCCAAAATATGCAATCATTGGTGCAGAAATTCCAGCAAGAATGTCAAAGTTTCGACCTTCAAATGTCATTAATTCTGGAATTGATTTGTTGAGAAAAAGCCAAAACAAAATTATTTCAACTGGTATTCTCACAATGTTTAGGTAAGTAAAGTTTTTAAGTGGCAAACTGTCTATAAATTGTCTTCCTTTTGAGGTTGCGAACAACAAAATAATTGTAAAAACTGTCGGCAAAATACCTGTCAATATGATTTTTGGTGGAAAAGTATTTGTGTCAGAATTGTAAATATTTTTTAAAGTCAAAACCGCTTGAATTGTCAACCAAATTGTCAAACCGATAAAAATTGGCATTGCTTTTTTTCGTGTCAGTTCAGAATTTGAGTTTCTGATTGCCCAAATAAAAAGCAGTAAAGTTGCAATTGTTGTCAGTCCAAAAGCCAATGAAATATATGTCGGTAAATTGTCAATCATTTTCTATTTGTTCAATTTTTACGGTGTTGCTGTACAATGACGGCTAACGGTCTTGTATATGAAACGTAGCGTGTAAATAGACGCTGACCTTTCGAATTATACACGAGCCGAATTTTTATTTTTTCTATTTATCTTTAATTTTCTAAATGTACAAAAATAAAAATTTGGTGGACTTAATAAAGAAGCAAAAACCTCTCGGAAAGCCTGTAATAGCTATGTTTTATATGCGTTGTTGAACTAAACCTAAAGGTAGCTTCACGAGACGTTTCCATCACGATTCACTACCTTTAGGATCAAGGTTTAATGTAATACTCAATATTATGAAAAAAAAATGACACCCTCATCGAAACGGCGATTATTTCGGTTCCAGGGTTTGCAGCACTCTACCACAAACTAAAGCGTTCGGTTGAACTCTCCGGCAAAAGCCAAAGCACCCTTACCAACTATGCCCGCTGCCTGGCGCACATCGGATTCCATTTCAACTGTAGTCCACTTGACCTGGATCAGGAACAGATCCTGGATTATCTGCACCTTTTGAAGTCGCAGCACAAAACCCCTTCGGACAGTTTTTTCAAGCACACCGTTTATGGTCTTCGCTATGCTTACCGCATCTTTGGGATGAAAGAAATGCACGTGGTGCTCCCCAGTATTGAGCGCCCCGAGAAACTCCCCGTGGTATTGAACCAAAGAGAGGTAAAACAACTGCTTGGCACTCCAAAACTGCTGAAACACCGATTGATACTTGCAATGCTCTACGGTTGTGGTCTGCGTAATTTTGAACTGTGCAAACTACAGCGCAGGGATCTGGATTTTGACAGGATGATGTTGCACGTGCGCCAGGGAAAAGGGCGCAAGGATCGGTATGTCCCCCTGTCCGAAATGCAGGTCCGTGGCCTAAAGAGATACTTCCTTGCCGAAAACCCGGATACGTGGTGTTTTACGGGCAACGACAAGTCGGGCATACCGCGGCAGATCTCCTCACAGGGCGTCCAGTGGATCGTCCGTGAGGCCCGCAAGCACAGTGGCATCCAAAAGGAAATTACCGCCCATATCCTGCGGCACAGCTATGCCACCCATCTGCTGGAAATGGGTCTGGACATTATGAGCGTGAAGGATCTTTTGGGACATGCAGATATCCAGACCACCCTTATCTACCTCCATGTGGCACAATCGGGCAGACAAAAGCCGTTCAGTCCGTTGGACAGGCTTTATGGCCAATAGGGGTGTCGAATCCTGTCCATGAAGTAGCCCATGTCCTGGAGCGAAACAGGGAACATCTTGCCGGTTATTGTGCCAATGGCTGGCAAGAACGTACCCTGCACGCGTTGCGCAAATGTCGCACCTCGGCATTGGGCGGTCACATCGACCGTTGCAACAATCCGACCTGCGGTAAGTTGCACCTCAGTTATAACAGTTGTCGCAACCGTCACTGTCCGAAGTGCCAGG
>NZ_JBMDWE010000051.1:0-22828 GCF_053579655.1 Gelidibacter sp.
AAAGCATTAAATTATAGCAGTATTCCCTAATTCTCCTCCTATCAAGGAGGAGTGGCTGATACTTATGGAATTATTATCCGATACGCAAATAAAAGCACGTAACTAAATTTGAAATATCTTAATAATTAGACCTTAATTAATATGATAGTATCAACCTCTTGAGCAAAATTCAATAAAGATCCTTCACATTTAATAATCTAATATTTTGCGATATTTTCTTTTTACTGATTTCGAGTTTTTCAAACATTCAATTAATGAAATAAAAAGGTTTCTTTTCATTTCCCCCTTATTACTCTGGTATTGCTTTTATACTCGTGTTAGGCAAGGTTCTTGTCCACGTACTGCTTTATTTCGTTAAGTTCCTTTTCTTTATTTTCTTTTTCTTCTTCAATGTCATAATCATTTTGAATTCCAAGCCAGAATTTTGCGGAATTACCAAAATATTTACTCAATCTTAAAGCTGTATCCGCTGTAATACGACGGTTTCCTTTTATAATTTCCGAAATACGGGTTTGAGGTATTTTCAAATCTTTCGAAAGTCTATATGCCGAAATTTCCAAAGGCTCAAGAAACTCGTAGTTCAATATTTCCCCAGGATGTACATTCGCTAACTTTTCCATATCTTCTTTTTTAATGATAATCAATTATTTCTACTTCACTTGCGTTTCCATTGTCCCATAAAAAGATAATTCTCCATTGGTTATTAATCCTAATACTATAAAAATCATTTAATTTCCCGGTCATTTTTTCAAGTCGATTGGATGGTGGAATTCGCAAATCAGCAATGTCTTGCGAGTTATTCAGCATTCTCAATTTCCGCCGACCAGCGTTTTGA
The DNA here is from genome assembly GCF_053579655.1 of Gelidibacter sp. Classification (NCBI taxonomy): domain Bacteria; kingdom Pseudomonadati; phylum Bacteroidota; class Flavobacteriia; order Flavobacteriales; family Flavobacteriaceae; genus Gelidibacter; species Gelidibacter sp. Next base: position 836 of record NZ_JBMDWE010000051.1, read on the forward strand.
ATCTCTATTGGCATTTTCTTAACTCGGATTCCATTCCAAATTTGTTTAGTTTCTTTTGAGCCAAAGGTTACAATCATATCTTTTGCGTTACTAACGCTAAAGGTAAGTAAAATTATTAATAGTTTGTTGATTTTTGTTTTGAATGTTATATAACACATGTATAGGCACAAGCAGTTACGCCTATCATTTAACCGCATTAAATCATAACAGTATTCCTTAATTCTCCTCTATCAAGGAGCAGTGGATGCAATTTCAGAAAAGAAATTGCAGACGAGGTGGTTTATTTCAGCCGTTGTTGGTGTTTTCCACCAACACCTTAAAATCATTACATTATAGCAGTACTCATTAATTCTCCTCCTTCCCAAGGAGGAGTGGCTGCAATTTCAGAAAAGAAATTGCAGACGAGGTGGTTTATTCTAGCCATTGTTGGTGTTTTCCACCAACAATTCCAATCGACAGAATAGGTACAATGGAATGCATTTACCATTGTGCAATTACATATACAAAGAGAAACTTACTTTACTCTACCCTTATTGGGTTCCCGCCAAACAACAAAACAAAATAACAAACAAATGTCCCATACGGGATTTAGGGACAAACACTGCGGGTGGAAATTACCAAAAGCGGCGAAAAAAGGATATAACTTCACTTTTGCGTAATACTCTAGTTATTAAAATCACGAACGTCGGAGAAAGCCCACCAGAAATGAATAAGAAGTTGGCTTTCCGATCGAAGCAAGCCTCAGGGTATTAAAACCCACTGGTAGGAATCAAGTTCTCACGAGTAGCGCATTGCATTTCTTTATTATACAAGATATTAAAAATTTTGATCAGATTATTAAGTGTGTGATAAAAAAACAATGCCCGTTTTGCCTATATAGCCAAAAAAATCTGTATTTGGATTCACACTTGTTTTTCTATTAATTTCCATAACGCTCAGATATTGATGGCTATAGTTTTCAAGGAAATCTGATTTCTATAAGAATTCATCTAGTTTCTGGCGTTTTTTTTTGAATTAAATCGAATACAGTTAATTATATGTTGGATTGCGATCATAAACACGATCTAATCTTTTTAATTTTATACTATACAAAAGGAGTCTAGTACTCCATATACTGGTTGGTTAGTTAGGAAGAATGACCTCAGCGCTACTTCAAAGATGCTGAGGTTTTTTTTTTGCTTAAAACTCAAAATAATATCCTACCACGTTGTTTTTTCGATTGTTAAGAATTTGAGGAAATAAACGCCGTTAAAATATCCTGTATATACGCATCCTAGGTGATCTACTTTTATCATAGACGCATAAAAATCCTACAAAAAGCCTTTAGAAATCTACAGTTTTTAAATAGGTATTGTATGGCAGATAGGTAAGAAAATTAATTTATTGTTTGCTATTTATTTGCGTCAATTAAATTCTGTTATGAATTAAGAATTTGGATGGTAGTGACGTAGTTTTATGAGCACCTAAAACTTAGGTCATGAGCGATTACACCCATAAATTAGGTCGCAAAGTAAATGATTTGCTAGAGAAAAATTATGATGCGGAAAAGGGATTCCTAAAAGCCGCTGAAAACGCAAAACATGGCGGTCTTAACTCTAATTTTACTGACAAAGCTAAAGAACGCACCGGTTTGGGCGATGAATTAAAATCTGAGTTGAGAAACTTTGGTCAAGAGCCTGACGATGGCGGCAGTCTTTTAGGCGCTGTACACCACAGTTGGAAGGAATTGAGGATGACGATGAAGCTATGCTGGAGGAAGCTATAAGAGGTGAAAAAACCTCCGTTGATGATTATAATGAGGTTTTAAACAACATTTCGCTTTCTGGATCTACTAAAGAGTTATTGGAGATTCAAAAAAATACCGTTGATCACAGTTAGGTTAATATAAAAGGTTGGAAGACTTGATCTAGCCTTTATAAAATAAAAGGTATCAGGGAAGGAAATAATTTCGCTTTCTTTTCTGAAAAGATCGAAAACCACTTTGTTTCTACTAATTCAATTTTGAGTTATTTGAGTTATCAATAGAAGCATTCAAGTCAAATGGTACCATGAAATATAAGTTACTTTCAAATCGAAAATCGTTGCCATGTTTTATAAAATCTCTAATACTGCAAGTAAAGGGGCCATTGAAAATAAATTTCACGTCACGTTTGAATTTCCAAATCTTTATCAACCTCAAGGATTGATAGATGGCTTAAAGGAATCAACAATTTCCGTGATTACACTCGACAATCCTGATAAGGTAACTTATGCTATTTGGGGATTGCTTCCCGAAAACTTTGAAGACAATTGGAGCATTTTTCAAGATGTAGTTAATACTTTGAATGTTAAATTTAGTGCACTACAGAAAGACAACGGACTCTATTATAATTTACTTAATAAGAGAAGGTGTATCATTATTGCCACAGGTTTCTTTACGACCATATTGTCTGAGGGTACGGTTAAGCGCTGTCATGTGCATCTTCCCAATTTTGAGCCTTTTGCCATTGCGGGGGTTTTCAATGAACTTAGTGACGGATTTATAACCTGTTCCATTGTAATAACCGAAGTTAGTGAGTCTTTCAAAGAAATTCCAAACCTCTCTAATTTTAAGCCACTCGTTCTTAATGACAACGAACTTAAACAGTGGTTTAGCACTTCCACCTCATTAAATCAGTTAAGAAAAATGATTGAGGAGCATCAGTCCCTAAATTTCGAATACCAACCGGATTGGGCGGTTCAGAGACAAATTAAAAACAACTAACGGTCTTCGACTTTTGATTTACGTTTATGAGTTAAAGTCTCTACTGATAGTGTTAAATGCTTTGATACTTAATATGGTATCTTTATACTATGTTAACTTAAAACTTTAAAACTATGTTACGTTATTCTATTATTTTTATAGTTATTGCCATTATAGCCGGGATTTTAGGTTTTGGTGGTATTGCTGGAGCCTCAGCCGGAATAGCTAAGATTTTCTTTTTTATTTTTATAGTCTTATTTATCTTATCTCTGCTTAGAGGAGGATTAAAAAAATAGAAAAACTACTTTAAATATTTAAACCTAAATTAAAATTATGAGAAAACTAATGATGACTTTTGTTGTTCTATTTTCATTAGGAACGGCAATGACAACTTTTACAGGTTGTAGAGATACCAAAAAGAGTAAAATAGAGAAAGCCGCAGATGATGTTGGTGATGCTATTGATGATGTTGTTGACGACGTCGAAGATGCTGTAAATTAATTGAATAAAATTAATTTTACATTGTTATAAAAAAAGACCACTACTTAAGCTATGGTCTTTTTTTTTTTTACATTTTACTATCCGGTTCAATATATTTGACAAAATCTCCTGGCGATCGAAGTTGAACAAAACGTTCCCCAATAATGGCTATCGGCGTACTCAGTACCTCCGGATGTTTTTCCAGAATTTTCAACCAATCTTCGTCTTCTAAATCCAGATTTGCATCATAATTATGAGTGAAATCAGGATGTTCTTTATTGATAAGATCGGATATGGAAAGCCTCAAGCCTTTTGCCAGTTCCACCCATTGTGTGCCTGTAACCCTAGTCTTCGAAATGTCTATGGTTAAAATTTTACGTTCAGAAGCTAAAACATAGGCTTGAATTTGCTTGCCTATGGAGCTACCGGAATTGAAAAACAATTTTATTTCATGTTCATCTGTTGAAATCACACCCATAACAATTTGTAATTAAACTTGTTATACTATTGATATTTTTTGTTTTTGGAGTCCATAATTTGTAGTAGGACCTTGTGTTTTTTTATAGCGGCACATTACTTTCTCCGACAAATAAATATAAGAAAAAAAGATGAAATATGGTATTGTCATAGCCAATTGTTGAATAATAACTTTTAATGATATAACGGCCTATTTCATATCAAAATCTCTATTTTTGTAATTCAAAATTTAATACACATTATGTCAGAATCAATCGAGAGAGTAAAATGCCTAATTATAGGTTCAGGACCAGCAGGATATACAGCAGCTATTTATGCAGCAAGAGCAAATATGTTTCCAGTACTTTATCAAGGAGAACAACCAGGAGGCCAATTGACCACAACAAATGATGTTGAAAATTTCCCAGGATATCCAGAAGGAATTACAGGACCAGAAATGATGATTGAGTTGCAAAAGCAAGCCGAACGTTTTGGAACTGAGGTTAGAGATGGTTGGGTTACCAAGGTTGATTTCTCAGGCTCTGTGCATAAAGTATGGGTAAATGAGACCAAGGAAATTCATTGTGATACCGTGATCATTTCAACTGGAGCCTCAGCAATGTATTTAGGATTGCCTTCTGAGCAAAAATATCTTCAATTAGGAGGAGGAGTTTCAGCTTGTGCAGTTTGTGATGGGTTTTTCTATAGAAATCAGGAAGTTGTAATTGTTGGTGCAGGAGATTCAGCTTGTGAAGAAGCACATTATCTATCTAAACTTTGTAAGAAAGTAACGATGTTGGTGAGACGTGATGAATTTAGAGCTTCACAAATTATGGAAGCGAGAGTTAGAAACACAAGTAACATTGAGATTTTGTTCAATACAAGTACTGAAGAAGTTTTAGGTGATGGACAGGTTGTTACTGGTGTAAGAGTGAAAAATAATGTCACCGGTAAAGTTCACGACATCGAAGCAACAGGATTTTTTGTGGCCATTGGGCACAAACCTAATACAGATTTATTTAAAGACTTTTTGGAATTGGATCCCACAGGATATATTATCAATGTACCAGGTACTTCCAAAACTAATATTGAAGGTGTCTTTGTTTCTGGGGACGCAGCCGACAATGTGTACAGACAAGCGGTTACCGCAGCAGGTACAGGATGTATGGCGGCATTGGATGCTGAGCGTTATTTAGCAGCTATTGATTCCACTTTTGAAGTGAATACAGCTACTAATTATTAAGTTATAAATATTTAGAATCACGATTGTCCGGAAAAGAATTAAGACACTTCGACAAGCTCAGTAACCGCCGCTTCGCTGATAGAACCAAGAACAAAGACTAAACACGTAATTAATTGAAAACATGGGCGGTGAAATTCATAATTAGAATGGTTTATGATGTTTTAGCAAAAGTTTTCAAAAAACCTCGAAATGAAGGAGATTGAGGATCAAAAACATTGAAAGACCTTTATTTATATCTATTCTTAATAGATCAAGACAGGTTTAATCGGACCACAATGATTTAGAATTTAAAATGCCTAAAGTTTAGTTCTCAACGCAAACTTTAGGCATTTTTCATTATAAAGAATGAGAAGAGTTCAGATAAAAGTCACATTCAAAGCTAGAGGAATTCCAAGTTCTTAAAGACTGAAATTTCTATCTCTCCCTCATTTGTAGCTTTGAAGAGCCTGAAAATTTAGTTAGCGTAATCTTTGGCTCATTGTAAAGATACACTTCACTGTTGCCAGAGGCTTCAATAGTAATGTTGTCATTGACGCGAATGGTTGCCGAACTGCTTAAATCGACAATTAAGTTACAGGTTTTGGTTAAAAAATCCTTTCCATTAAAACTGGACGAATTGTCCACTCGCAATTGTGTAGTTTCAAGGGTCCCATCAAATTTTGCAGTTGCGCGTTGGTAAAGATCGATTTTAGCCGATTTTGAATTGAGCAAGGCTTCTATCTTCACATTATCACTAAGGACAATTACACTGTTATTTGCGTTGATATTTAATTTTGCTCTTGCTTTATCGGATGCCGTATAGTTGAATTCATTGGTTTTTATATTGAGATAAGCCCGAGATGATCCCGTAGTTATTAAAGTCGTGTTTTTTAGTTCCAGAGAGGTTAAGGATCGGATTTCGCCATTCTCCAAAACTTCAATGTTCTCCAAGCCATCAGTATAGTTGACTTTGATGTTCATCTTTTTACTGGTGGTAATCTTTTTATTCGTCGAAAAAGTCAAAGCGCCATTAACCACCTCAAAAAGAATATATTCATGAAGATTGCTGTCGGCTTCTACTTCAACCGAAGGTTTACTGTTATAGATAATTTCAACAGTAAAATCTTCGCCTACAACGATTTTGGTAAATGGATCGATGTAGGTTTGTTTTATGGTCACAATTCTATCCCCTTTAATTTTATCATCAGTTTGAGCCGATAGAAAAGCGGTGGAAGTTAGCGCCATAAAAAATGCGAAAATGATTTTATTCATTTTAACGATTTAAGGTTAATACTAACAAATATAAACAAAAACCATCCCAAACTTTTAATAAAGCTTGAAATGGTTATATTGACAAGTCGGTAAAACGTTTGATTTGGCTTGCTACTGTTGCTTTACACTTCCTGAAACGCTGCCAGAAGTGTTGACTTTTTCGGGATTTCCTAAATATTTAATAGCGCCTCCGCTTTCGGCTTTGGCGGTTAGTTCTTTTGAAACATTCACGACGATGTCAGCACCGGATGAAGATGTTGCGTTGGTCGTTAAAGTGGTCAAATGTGTTGCATCGATAGCGCTGCCGCTTGAGGCTTTAGCAAACAGTTGGTTAGCGGTTCCTTTTATTTTCAAATCACTACCAGATGAGGCTTTGCACTCTAAACTATTGACGTTTAGGTCTAAATCCATATGGCTTCCACTTGCGGATTCAAGCTCTAAATTGTCGGCCGATATAATGCCTGTGCTGTAAATGTCACTACCACTTGAGGTCGAAATTTTAGAAATGCTCTTAAAGTTGACCATAACTTTTTGTGTGGTGGCATATCGGATGTTTTTGTCAGCATATATCTTAAGAACATTACCTTCAATTTTAGTAATAATGATATCATGCAAATTTTCATCCGCCTGAACGGTCAGGCTTTCAGTTTCGCTTTGTGTCAGATAAACGTCCAGTCCGCGACTTACTTGAATTTGGTCAAAACTGCCGTCGATGGTACGTTCTTTAGTCACTACATTGCCGTTGCCCTTAACGCCTAAATTGAAGCTACAGGAAACTAAGGTTAAACTGAGAATGGAAGTCACGATGATTTTGATTAATGTGCTCATAAGGTTGGTTTTTCAAATCTTAGTTGATGGTTAATTTAATATTATGAACTGTTGATTTATGTGGGCCATTTATTAATGGCCGTCTGTTGTAATTTGGACGCCGTTACTGTCGATGTTGACCTTTACACGTTCGGAAGTGGTTTTTACACCATGTTTATTGATTTCAATAGAGTTGGTGTTGTTTTTAATTTTAATTCCGTTTTCATCAATCTTTAACCGAGAATCGTCGTTATTGATGTCTGTGTCATTCTCAAAATCCTCAGGACAATCCAAACATTTGATTTCGTTGTTCAAAATCTGCAAATAATGACCTTCCATGCCATCGGTTAGAATATCGTTGTTGTTGATCAATCTCACACCTTGTTTAATATAATGGTATTTTGCGTGAAAGGAATAGGTGTTCTTATCGGCGAATAGGATGGTGCCTTCTGGCAAATACAAGGTTATTTCAACCTCTTGATCGCGATATTTATTTTCAAAAACAGTGGTTAAATAGCCGTCCAATTCCAATTTATTGCCCGTCAATGTATAGTTGTAACTGATGTGTTCTGCTCTCTTTTTTGCGTTTTGATAGGAGTTTCCCCTTGAGCTTTTATCAATTTTTATCGAAGCCACGGAATCATTCGTAGATTTCAAGGTCAGCTTAACATCTGTTAAATAGAGCATCTTGGTGTCATTCTGATCATAAACAGGTTTCCATTGCTTGTTATGTCTCCCAAATTGCTTGCTATATGAATTGTTGTGAGTCATGCTAAGGTAAAGCGTGTCTTTAGCCATAATATTTAAACGATCGGTTTGTTGTACGGTGGCTTCTTCAGCGTATTCACTTGCTTGTTTGACACCTATAACGACCAGTCCAATGATGGCCACAAGCCACAAGCCTAGTAAGGAGAATTTCGCTATCTGACCAATAGACTTCAAGTTATTGACCAATATTTTCAATCCTAAATAGAAAATAAAGAAGAATGGAATGCCAATGGCAAAAAGCAACAATAAAGACATCATCCAAATAGGAATATTTGCAGCATTGGTTGCTTCAATGAAGTCCATTCCAGGAACATTGATAATATTAGCAACACCCACTGAAAACAGTGAAACGATCAGGGCGATCAACATTGAGGAGCCAATTATGATAAGGATGATCCCTACAAATTTCCCTACGACTTTTAAGAAAAAGAGGATGATTTCTCCCAGGGCATCAAAAAATGATTTTGATCCTGATTTAATCCGATTGCCTTGTTTTGGCAGATCGATATTTTTTACGGCATCCGAAACGTTTTGTGAAACATTGTCAAATCCATCCTTGATTTTTTTTTCGATGTTGCTAATGTTGACGGGTTCTCCTGTCATCGTCAGTTTATCGGCAGTAGTTAATGCTTCGGGGACTAAAATCCAAAATAGGATATAGATAAAGATAAATGTTCCGCCAGAACCTAAGGTCAAAAGAACCCAAAGTAAACGAACCCAAATGGCATCAATTCCTAAATAATGACCTAGTCCTGAGGCTACACCACCAATATAAGAGTTGTCCTTATCTCTAAATAACTTTTTGGAAAACGTAGTATTCCTTTTATTTGGGGAATTGCTTTGAGGCTCATCTTCAAAAATTTCGTCATCCACTAAATAGTCTTCCGGTTGTCCCATAATGGAAATCACTTCATCAACTTCTTTGATTCTGATGACTTGTTTGTCATTTTGAACACGTTCATTGAACAGTTCCGCGATTCGTGCTTCAATGTCGGCAATGATTTCAGATCGACCTTGAGAGTCCGTAAATGAACGTTTGATGGCCTCAAGATAGCGTTGTAATTTTAGGTATGCATCTTCATCAATATGAAAAAATATACCCGCTAAATTTATGTTGACTGTCTTATTCATTGCTTGATTTTTTTGTTTTGGTTACTAAGTTGACTGCGTTTTGTAATTCATTCCAAGTCGTATTCAGTTCGGTAAGGAATAATTTGCCTTTTTCTGTAAGATTATAGTATTTGCGTGGTGGTCCTGAAAGGGATTCTTCCCATCTGTAATCTAAAAGACCTGCATTTTTCAGCCGTGTCAATAGAGGATAAATGGTGCCTTCCACGACCAGCATCTTTGCATCTTTAAGAGTCGCTAAAATTTCAGCTACATAAGCATCTTCATCTTTAAGGACGGAGAGTATGCAGTATTCCAGGACACCTTTGCGCATTTGTGCTTTTGTGTTTTCAATTTTCATAGGTCTTTTCTGTTTTTTGGGATCTTATGCTCCTTGTTTTTTGTGACGCGTTGGAGCCATTTTGCGCTAGATTCATAATCGTTGACCATGCTTGTGCCATGTTTTAAAATGATTTAATACTGTGAAACTGTTCGTTTTTTTGCCATGTTTTTATGTGGCAGATTGATTTGATTGATTGACTTGCCCGAACGTATTTATTGATACGGACGGAGTGATTAGCCCAAACACATCTTTTTTGTTATGGGCGAGTTGGTGATCTTTCCGAACGCGCTTTTTCGGTAAGGTCAGATTGAAATTCTTATTTTAAAAACTTGATCGTTAAGGGATATTTATAAAATTCGCCATCTCTGGCCTTTAAACTTGCAATAACTATAAATATCATTTCCAAAATAAATCCTATAACAGCCAAGACTCCTAATCCACCTGAAATATAAAGCAAAGGAGACGGCTTTCTAAAATTGAAATGAAAACTACTAAATACATTAAAATCGAAAAAATCGAGATGCCCGAAGAGACCGAATATAAAAAACGGAATCGTCAGTGTGCCTAAGATAACCGCATAGAGAAAGACGCTGATTTGAAAATTGAGGGCTTGTTTGCCATGTGCATCAATGAACTCAGACTTCTCTTTGTTCGTAATCCATAGTATTAACGGGCCAATAAAATTCCCGAAAGGAATGATGAATCTCGAAAAGGTCGATAAATGGATGAAGGTTGCGATATTCTTTTGGTGGTTGTCTATCATGATTATTTGAATATAATACTTGCCTATGCAAATATATGTCTAAAGGAAGGTACTGTGCAACACATAGTACTAAATATTAACATATAATTAACAAATTGAGAAGTTGAATAAAATTGATAAATTAGCTTGAATAAAATTGTTAACATGAAGCTATCTCCAAGAAAACTCAATGCTATTTTAAGTTTTAAACTTCCGTCGGCCTATTTATGCGGTGTCCGCGCGAAATTTATTGATGACGTACACTGTAAAGTAAGTGTGAAACATAGATGGATCAATCAAAATCCATTCAATTCTATGTTTTGGGCGGTTCAGGGCATGGCTGCAGAATTGACCACAGGCGCTTTGGTCATGTCGAAAATTAAAGCCAGTGGGAAGCCCATGTCCATGTTGGTCGCTACTAATAATGCGTCGTTTACAAAAAAAGCAACCGGACGTATTAATTTCATCTGTAACGATGGGCATAAAGTTGATGCAGCGATAAAAAAAACCATTGAAACTGGCGAAGGTCAAACTGTTTGGATGAATTCCATAGGCACCAATGAAGAAGGAATTGAAGTATCAAATTTTAATTTTGAATGGACAATTAAAGTTAGAAGCTAGGACTACGCCCCTTTAAGTCGGTCTGTTTTAGACCATTTCATAATTAGAGAAATTCGCAATTTTTGGGGCTTTGACCGATTAAATTTGTTAAAGTTGACAAATAGTAGCGCCATATATTGTTTTTTCACTAAATTTAAACAACCTAAAAGCATGATGCCTATTATTGAAATCTACCTAACCATTATAAAACAAACCACAAAAATCATGGCAAGAGCAATGTTTGAGTACACTAAAACTGTACTTAGTAAAGTCAGTTTTGATACTGCGTTGTTCTGTAGAGAGGTTCAAAAAGCAATTCAACGCTTATTACCTTACGAGATTGAAGAGCTAAAAGTATTTATCAAATCTTTAATTCTACAGAAACCCGAATTAAACCAATGTTTAATCTATTTAAAAACATAGTGTGAAAGCGACCAACAGGTCGCTTTCTTTATTTTGCCAGCGGACTGATGATTTTTACATTCTGAAATGCGATTGCCCCACGAATAATGCCTGAAATGACATCGTGTAAAGCATTAATAATCTGCATTTTCAATTCGCTTTTATGGTAAATAATACTGACTTCACGGGCTGGAGAAGGTTCCACAAAATGATGAAGGTTCCCTTTGAGATTGTCATTAAGTTCAAGCGTATGTAAATAAGGGAGTAAAGTCATCCCCATGCCCTCGTTTGAAAGTTTGATCAGGGTTTCTATACTGCCGCTTTCCAACTGAAAATTATCATCAGTCTGGTTCTTAAAGGCTTTACAAAGATTGATGATACCATCCCTAAAACAATGGCCATCTTCAAGAAGTAACATATCATCAATTTCAAGGTCAGAAATCTCAATTAATTTTTTATCATAAAGTCGATGATGTTCAGGGATATAGCCTACAAAAGGTTCATAATAAAGTACGCGTTCCTTAATGTTTTCGCTTTCCAAAGGCGTTGCAGCGATTGCGGCATCTAAATGGCCATCGTTAATCCTTATGATAATATCTTCCGTCGTCAGTTCTTCAATCTTAAGCTTCACTTTAGGATATTTTTTTATAAATGCCTTTAAAAACATAGGAAGTAAGGTTGGCATAACCGTGGGAATGATTCCGATGCGAAATTCGCCACCAATAAAGCCCTTTTGCTGGTCTACAATATCTTGGATACGCTCCGATTCATTGACAATATTTCGGGCTTGATTTACTATTTTTCGTCCAACTTCAGTAAGTTCAATAGGTTTTTTACTGCGATCAAAAATAAGAACGTCTAGCTCGTCCTCTAATTTTTGGATTTGGGTGCTTAAGGTAGGTTGGGTTACGAAGCATTTTTCAGCGGCTTTCGTGAAATTTTTGTGTTCAGCAATGGCTAAAACGTAGGTTAATTGCGTAATGGTCATGGTTATTCATTTAAACTATAAAAATATAGAAACTATCGATAAAAGCTATTATAAAAATGGTTAATTAATGCTTAAATTAGAATAAACCAAAAATAGATAAAATGACATTAAATACGATTGGCTTAGATACCAAAAAGACTAAGGACATTGCAAGTGATTTGAATGAATTGTTAGCAGATTTTCAGATTTATTATCAAAATTTACGTGGGATTCACTGGAATATTAAGGGAAAACGCTTTTTTGACTTACACGTTAAATTTGAAGAGCTATATACAGATGCCAACATGAAAGTTGATGAAATAGCTGAGCGTATTTTGACTTTAGGCGAAACCCCATTGCACACATTCGATGATTATATGAAAAAGGCAAAAGTAAAAGTGGGCAAGAACATTTCACAAGACGAAAAAGCAGTGGAACTCATTGTAGATTCCTTGACTGAATTGCTAAAAGTAGAGCGCATGATTTTGCAAAAGACAGCTGATGCAGGCGATGAAGGTACCAACTCCATGATGAGTGATTTTATTACCGAACAAGAGAAAACCGTTTGGATGATGAAGGCTTGGTTGGGAGAGACGGTGTAGGAGCTTGAAGCACGAAGTTAGAAGCTTGAAGTTAAAATCTGATATTTAATAAAAATGGAGAATTCATTAATTGAGTTCTCCATTTTGTTTTTAAGGTATTTTCGTCATGGTGTTTTAGATTCTCCATATCCAAATAATACGTGTTTTTAATAGAAGTCCAAACAACGCACACATACCAAAATAGAACTACAAGATTACAGACAACAACTGCGCAAAAAACTAACGTCTGCGGAAGCTTTTCTATGGACACAATTAAAAGCTAGATTAAATGTTTTTTGACTTCCTGACTTAGATTTTAATGGAGATACGGGAGTGTTTTAGCAAATTCTCAGTCTAGATCGCCTTTTGTCGGTCTAGACACCTCACTTGGAATGATAAATATAAATAGTATTCTAACCCTCCGACCAGTCCTCCTGACGTCGAACTATCTACCTCCCTTTTTCCCAAGGGAGGAGCCAATTGGGAAGGTTTATTAAATGTGCTTAGTTATTTGACTAAATGTTAATTTTAAGCTTACTGTAAAGGACATATTAGTAAAAACATCTTAAGTTTAATGAACACTAACCATTTAGCACTAAAAATAAGTAGGAATGAATTTACCGTAGCTCTGCGAAGGTAAAGAAAGGGGAGTTTGAATAAAAAGATGGAAGTTTTAAAACTACCTAACTAAAAGCATCCCAAGTAATCTTCAGCCCTTCCCTAACCGTATATCTCGGTTGATACCCCAACAACTCTTGTGCCTTCGAAATATCCGCTAAAGAATCGCGTACATCTCCTTGGCGTTCTGGACCATAAATAGGCTCTAACTGAGATTCAGCAGCTACTTTTAGGGAATCCCATAAATAATTAATATCGATGCGTTCGCCACAAGCCACATTAAACACATTGTTCCCGGCTTCTTTGGAGGCAAACATCCCTTTCACATTGGCCTGAACCACATTGTCAATAAAAGTAAAATCCCTGGTTTGTCCACCATCGCCATTTATTTTTGGCGCTACATTATCTTTTAAAGACTGCATAAACAACGGAATTACCGCTGCATAAGCACCATTCGGACTTTGTTTTGGTCCAAACACATTGAAGTAACGGAAACCAATCACATCGGTGCCATAGGTTTTGCCAAAGACGTCTGCGTAAAGCTCATTCACATACTTGGTAACTGCGTAAGGCGATAAAGGCCTCCCGATAGTATCTTCCACTTTTGGCAAAGCTTTACTATCGCCATAAGTCGAACTTGAGGCCGCATATACCATGCGTTTCACCTTTGGATTATCCTTGACGGCAATCAACACATTCAAAAAGCCTGAGATATTAACATCGTTGGTAGTAGCTGGATCATTGATCGATCGTGGTACCGAACCTAACGCAGCTTGATGGGACACATAGTCCATATCCTTCACTGCACGATGGCACGTATCTATATCTCTGATATCGCCTTCTAGGAGTTCAAAGGCTGGATTGGCCATGAATTCGGTCAGGTTTTCTCTGTAACCGTTTGAAAAATTATCGAGTACACGTACTTTTTTAGCACCGTGTTGCAACAGGTATTGAACCAAATTAGATCCTATAAATCCTGCGCCTCCAGTAATTAAAAAACTATATTTTGATAAATCGTCGGTATGATAAGCGTGTGTGTACATTATAATCTGGCGTCTACGGATTCTTTTGGTAATAAGGATTTGACGTCAAAAATAACGCCGATATCTGATCTTAAATTTTGGATGTCTAATTTTAAAAACTCATTATGAGAAACGGCAAGAACAATCGCATCATATTTAGAAGCCAACTTCGTATCTGTACAGATCAAATCAAAACCATACTCATGTTTTACTTCATCGGAAGAAGCCCATGGATCATAAACATCAACATCCACATCGTAGCTTTCAAATTCCTTAATGATATCAATCACTCGAGAATTGCGAATATCTGGACAGTTTTCCTTAAAGGTAATCCCCATGACTAAAGCTTTGGCGCCTTTAATTTTCGCACCTTTTTTGATCATCATTTTAACAGTCTCCTGAGCAACATAGCTCCCCATACTGTCATTCATCTTACGGCCTGCCAATATAATTTCAGGATTGTAACCCGATTCTATCGCTTTTTGAGCTAAGTAATACGGATCCACCCCGATACAATGCCCACCAACCAAACCTGGAGACATCTTGATAAAATTCCATTTCGTACCTGCTGCTTCCAACACCGCTTTGGTATCAATATCTAACAATCTAAAGATTTTAGACAATTCATTCACAAAAGCGATATTGATATCACGTTGTGAGTTTTCAATCACTTTAGCAGCTTCGGCAACTTTTATGCTCGGAGCCATGTGCGTCCCCGCAGTAATGATCGTTTTATAGAGATTATCCACTTCTACAGCAATTTCTGGTGTAGAACCCGAAGTGACCTTTAAAATTTTGGTAACGGTATGCATTTTATCTCCTGGATTGATACGTTCTGGAGAATAACCTGCGAAGAAATCAACATTAAATTTCAATCCAGATTCCTTTTCTAAAATCGGCACACAGATGTCTTCTGTAACTCCTGGATAAACGGTAGATTCATAAATTACAATCGCACCCTTTTTCATGATTCTACCTACAGTTTCACTGGCTTTTACCAAAGGTGTGAAAACTGGTTTGTTAAGTGCATCGGTTGGTGTTGGCACCGTAACAATAAAATAATCCGAATCCTCAATATCTGAAGGTGAATTTGAAACAAGTAGTCCCGTCTTAGACTTTGGATCCGCAACCAAAATAGACCTAAGATCATCATTATCAACCTCTAAAGTTCTGTCGATGCCCTGATTTAATTCATCGATGCGCTTTTGATTGATGTCAAAACCTACAACTAAAAACTTTCTAGCAAATTCTACAGCAAGTGGTAAACCTACATATCCTAATCCTATTACCGTAATTTTCGGGTGATTTGTCATGATGTATTTTTTATGGATTTTAAAATGAATTGTAAATCTAAAGAAAAACTCCAATTCTGAACGTATATTTTATTGATTTCCACTTTATCGGTCCAAATAATCGTTCTGTTGTAGCATTCAGGGTCTGATTGTTGCGCCAAAATAAGTTCTTCATCCTTATATTTTAAAGTGGCGGGACCTGTAATGCCAGGTTTAACTTTTAAAATGATCCGATCGTCACCTTCAAGTGCATCTGCAAACCCTGCAACATCCGGCCGCGGCCCAACAAAGCTCATGTCACCTTTTAAAACGTTAAAAAGCTGTGGCAATTCATCCAATCTATAGCGTCTTAAAAACTTCCCCAAAGCAGTAGCACTGGCGTCCAAATATCCCAAACGATAGACTTCCTGCTTTAAAGTCCGTATTTTATATATTCTAAAAGGTCTTCCGAATTGCCCGATTCGAAACTGCGAAAACAAACCCCATTGTCGGGTATCAAGCGTCGCCATTAAAACCAACGATAGTATTGGAACGAGAAGAAATGGGAATAAAAAAAACCCGAGCAACACATCAAATAAACGTTTTACACGGGCTTGTTTTGGAGAGTTCAAAAGAAATTAATTAAGCGTTAATTTTAAGAAACCTCTTAATGCGTTTTAATAACTTATGTTTGCCGTTGCCTTCGTGGTAAGCATTGCCATAAGTGCCGTAACCATAGCCGTAGCCATACCCGTAACCATACCCGTACCCGTAATTATGGTTGGTTTTATGTTTGTAAAAGTTGAGTATGAAGTTGATATTCTTAACCTCGCCCATTTTAAATTTGGCATTAATTAAGGCTAACATGCCCTTTTTAGTGTAATCCAAGCGGACCATAAACAAAGTGGCATCAGCGTACTGTGTAAGCTCCAAAGCATCAGTAACCAATCCCAAAGGTGGGGTATCCAAAACGATCATATCATAACGACCACGTGCAAGCTCAATGAGTTCCTTCATCCGATCGCCCATCAATAATTCTGACGGGTTTGGAGGCACAGGCCCCGATGGAATGACATCAAGATTCTCAATGTGTGAGGTATAATTAATCTCATCAAACGTATTATCACCAATCAAATAGTTCACGACACCCTTATCATTGGAGATCTCGAAATCATCAAAAATCTTTGGCTTTCTTAAGTCCAGTCCAAGCAACAAGGTCTTTTTTCCTGATAGTGCATATACCGTAGCAATATTAATGGAGCAAAACGTCTTCCCTTCCCCACTAACCGACGACGTAATCATGATGGTTTTACCAACACCTTCTTCTTCCCCTTGCTTTTTATAGATGAACTGCAAACTCGAACGAATAGATCGGAAGGATTCTGAAACTGCCGACTTCGGTTTTTCAAAAACCACCAAATTATTTTTGTAATTGTATTTCCCGATCAATCCTAAAATAGGAATGCTCGACAAACGCTCCACCTCATCCGAACCATGAATGGTATTGTCCAAGAGGAAAATCACGAAAATCAAGAACATTGGTATAAAAAAGCCTAACATGAGCGCCATCATGTAGTTTAAGCTTTTGTTCGGTCCAATCCGGCCTCCGCCAATATCCTTGGCCTCGTCAATCGTGCTGATATCGGATACGTTTGCAGCTTTTACAATGGCGGCTTCCCCGCGTTTGGTCAGATAGATATTATAGGCTTCCTGACTGATATTCATCTTGCGTTGAATTTTCAAGAATTCCTGTTGATCTTCTGGCAAATTACTCAATTGCCCTTCAAATCGGGCGATGTTATTATTAATGGCATCTAAATTAATACCGATGGTCCTTTTGGTATTGCCGATCGTTTCCAGAAGTACATTCTTTTCGGCGTCAATCTGGCGGTCAATATCCTTAAAAATAAGATTCCCTTCCTTGACCGTGTATTCCTTCGTTTGACGTTCAATAGCCAGCGCAGTAATTTTAGCAACGCTCGATAAAATATTGCCTTCATTGATTCCTACAGATGAAGGAGCGGCGATCTGAGTATAATCGGTCTTGGTACGAAGATAATTTTCTAAGGAATTGAGATAGTTTAATTTGGTGCGCTCTTCTTCCCGAGTTAAATCTAAAGCTCTTAATTTCCCGGATACGATATTCATTTCCTCAGTGACATCAAACAACTTGTTCTCCTTCCTGAATTTGTTCATCTCGTCCGTAACATCTTTCAGATTATCATTTACCGAATTCAAACTGCTGTCAATAAACTTTATAGTATTAGTGGCATACAGGTTTTTACGTTCCAGTTCGGTTTTGCTCAAAATAGAGGTTGTGGCATTCAAATAATCTACAATTTTAGCCTTATTGCTTCCTGCCAAGGACAAGGTCAACACGGAGGATGAACTCCCTGAAAAAGGCGCAATCATCACACTGTTTTTATATTGATTGACGACCCCATCAAAATCTATAAACCTCAGATAATACTGCGCTCCAGGGACAATATTTCTGTTATTTCGTTTGGTTATCGTCCCATTAAAAAATGGCAGATTGATGGTTTGCCCAAAGCTAAAAGTCTCGGCAAATTCACCAGTTTTATAGTTTTCGTTGTATTTCTCCTTATCAGAATAGCGCTGGGCAGTAAAACCGCTATTTTCAAAACTGGCAGTCAACTCAAACTGCGTATCATTTAGAAACTTAATGCCAATCGTCTTCCCTAATATTTGTCCTTTGGTGATATCCAATTTCGCTACAAAGGGTGCATTTTTATAAATATCCTCCATACGGTATTTTCCTTGCTCCAGATATTCCATATAATACTGCAAGGAATCCATCACGAGTTCGTTATGCGTACGGGTTTTCACCGTGGTCATGACCTTACCCACTTTCCCGGAGACCCCACCCCAGTTGAACGAGATACTGGTATTGGCAGTAAAAAACGGATTCTGATCACTTTCTACCGAAATAAGAGAATCTAATTTATAGATGCTTTGCTTTCTAACATTAATAAGATAGGCCACTATTAGGGCAAATGCGACACTCAGGATAACAAATTTCCATAAGTTAAGCGCCTTGAATAAGTACCCCCTAAAATCAAAATAGGTGCCTCTTGGTTCTGAATAATCTAAATCTTGATCTTCCATAATAAACTACAGTCTTGTCACTAATAAAATGGTGGTGGTCAGAAGACTAATAACAGAAATTATCGCGGTCAAGGTTTCTCTACCCGTCGTTCCTGTGCCCCAAGTTTTTTGCTTCAGCGGTTTTACGTAGATCATATCATTGGGTTGGATATAATAATAGGGCGAATTCATGACATTAAAATCGGTCAAATCCAGATGATGAATTTGCTGTCCTTGCGGATATTGGCGAATGATCAAAACATCCTTTCTTTCACCAGTAATCGGGATTTCCCCGACATTTGCAATGGCCTGAAAGATATTGACACGTTCCTGAAATAATATTTGAGACCCTGGCGAACCCACTTCTCCCATCGCTGTATAACGCAGTCCAGAAAGCTTGACGGTGATGAACATGTTGGCCGTTTCCTTAAACTGTTCCTCAAGAAGTTTAGTTTTGATCAACTCTTCAATTTCAGCAGTGGTATAACCAAGCACAGTTATCAATCCGAGTTCAGGAATTCTAATACGGCCATGTGTATCAACTGTGAAACCGTCAAAGTACGCTCGTTCTGCAGCACTGGCATTTAAATTCCCATCACCTATCGGATTAAAAATACTGACGTTTTCTTGATCCAAGACCTTAATCCGAATATTCAAAATATCATTAATCTGAACGCGATATGGTTTCTGCTGCTCTACCATCATCTGTAAAGAATCGGTAGCACTATTTTTATTTTGGAGATACACAATATCTTTATGGGGAATACAGGACGTCAACAAACTACTGAGAATTAATCCCATAACCAATAAAAATCGTTTCATAAAGGGGTACATGTGTTTAGACAAATATAAGTTATCACTCGGAATATCAAAACTATTATCTATTTTTTCGATTTACTGCGAGGTTATGCTTTAAAATCAGTCTCAGTAATCTGTCGCGGTTTTCAGTTTCAGAACTCAATATCCAAAAAGTCTTCAACCTTCCATCCCCACTACTTCTGAACTTCCCTGAGTAGAGTTGACCGTTTTGGTTAATTAATTCATAGTCAAAAATAATCATCAATTTTCTTTCTGTTATCTCGCATCGGCTACTGTCATTATTCATTTATCAGATCGAATATAGAACGCTGACCTGCCCGTCCGTTCAGGCGGGTGGCGCTGATTCTGTTGATTTTTTTGATCTTATTTCTGTTTGTTTTTAATAAATAAATTGCTCGTTATTCGTAATACCTCATTCCTAATACCTCATCCTACCTACTCCCCACCACCCTACTCCCCACTATGACAGTCTTAATCCTATTCTTTCCACAATTCACGATTTAAGTCTTGGTTCTTGATTCTAAATGCGAAGCGGTCTTGATTCATTTTCCACATCAATGTTTTAAATCGACAGATCTTCAATCCCTCGCGATTTATTTCCGTTCTTTGTAAAAAATTTAGACTTTGAATTACCTAACTGTTGAATCCATCTCAAAAACTTATGGCGACGCTCCGCTATTTGAAGACCTTTCTTTTAGCATCCATAAAGACGATAAAATAGCCTTCGTGGCAAAAAACGGAAGTGGAAAAACCTCCATCTTAAATATCATTGCAGGAACAGACCAACCTGATAACGGTCAAGTGGTCATTAGAAAAGGCTTGCGCCTGTCTTTTTTATCACAATCCCCACAATATGAAGAGGAACTCACCATTGAAGACACGATTTTCAATTCAGATTTGCCGATTTTAAAAATCATTGAAAATTATGAGAAAGCGCTTTTAAATATAGAAGATGCCGATGCTTATCAAAAAGCTTTTGAAGGCATGGAACGTCACAATGCTTGGGAATTTGAGCTGCGTTTTAAACAAATCCTTTCAAAATTGAAATTGGATGATCTCACTCAAAAAATAAAAACACTCTCTGGAGGTCAGAAAAAACGTCTCGCTTTAGCAACAGCGCTCATCAATGAGCCCGATCTTTTAATTTTGGACGAGCCTACCAACCACCTTGACCTGGAAATGATCGAATGGTTGGAACAGTACTTTGCCAAAGCACAAATGACCTTGTTTATGGTCACGCACGACCGCTACTTTTTGGAGCGCGTCTGTAATGAAATTATTGAATTGGATCAAGGCAAACTTTACACCTATAAAGGGAACTACTCCTATTATTTAGAACAAAAAGAAGCACGTGTTACCAATGAAACGGTTGAAACTGGCAAAGCCAAACAACTCTTCAAAAAAGAGCTGGACTGGATGCGTCGTCAACCAAAAGCACGAACCACAAAGTCTAAATCGCGCATTGACGATTTTCAAGATATTAAAGCCAAAGCAAGCCAACGCAGAAATGACCATCAAGTGCAATTGGAAATCAATATGGAACGTCTGGGAAGTAAAATCGTGGAATTCCATAAAGTTTCAAAAGCTTATGGTGATAAGGTAATTCTGGAGGGTTTTGAATATGTTTTCAAACATGGTGAACGCATTGGCATCATTGGAAAAAACGGCACAGGAAAATCAACGTTTTTAAATATGTTGACCGACGCTGTTGAACCCAATTCAGGAAAGATTATCATTGGAGACACCGTCAAATTCGGTTATTACACACAAAGCGGTATAAAAATTAAGGAAGGTCAAAAAGTGATTGAGGTCATCAAGGAATTTGGCGAGTATATTCCGTTGACCAAAGGCCGTCAGATTAGTGCCTCACAATTATTGGAACGCTTCTTATTCGATCGTAAAAAGCAATATGACTTTGTCGAAAAACTAAGTGGTGGCGAACAAAAACGTCTATACCTCTGTACGATTTTAATTCAAAATCCGAATTTCCTGATTCTTGATGAGCCTACCAACGACTTGGATATTGTCACGTTGAACGTGCTCGAAGAATTCCTTCTGGATTTCCCTGGCTGTTTACTAGTCGTTTCTCACGACCGTTATTTCATGGATAAGATCGTCGATCATTTATTTGTTTTTAAAGGAGAGGGCGAAGTCGAGAATTTCCCTGGAAACTATTCCGATTATCGCGAATATGAAGCCTCAGCACCAGTTATTGAAGTCTCGAAAACTGAATCCGTATCGGTCGACAACAAACAAAATGAAGGCAACAAACTATCTTATAATGAGAAAAAAGAGCTCAAATCTTTAGATAGCAAAATCAGATCTTTGGAGTTAGATAAAGCTGCCTTTGAAGAAAAATTTCATGACACCTCTTTAAGTCCAGATAAAATCAATAAACTGTCGCTGGATTTAGAAAAAATAATTGACGAGTTAGCGGCGAAGGAAGCACGTTGGTTTGAGCTTTCGGAGAAGTTGGAGGATTAGTTATTCTCTCGCAAAGGCGCGGAGACGCAGAGATAGTGGTATTGATTATTTTTTATTATTATTTTTATTGCCTGTTGATCTAAAAAAAATGATGATAACCTCATTGCGAACTTTTGTGATAAACCTTGCGTCCTTGCGGTTAAACGTAAATGATTTAATTTTTTTCAAAAGCTATAACGCAAAGTTCCACAAAGGAAACACAAAG
>NZ_JBMDWE010000052.1:0-20421 GCF_053579655.1 Gelidibacter sp.
CTGATTTTCAGTCAATCATCAGTCTGCAGAAAATCCATTATCTAGATAACCTTTGATTCCTCACAAAAAAAATTGAGTTGAGTTTTAAATCACTACCTTCTGAGGACAGAATTAAAACTTCACTATTATGACCACATTTAAAGTAGGCGATCATGTCACATGGAATTCAGAAGCCGGACATGTTTCGGGTAAAATCATCAAAGTGCACCATTCTGATTTCGATTTTAAAGGCTACACACATCACGCCAACAAAGATGAGCCACAATATGAAATTAAAAGTGATAAAACCGATCATATTGCGGCACACAAAGGAACAGCGCTCACAAAAATTTAAGAGGTGCTTTTACAGTGTAAATTTTGTTTTACCTCAACCTCTATTTTTAATACTTATATAAACACGTCACGCTCTTTGAATCGTGGAATATAGGTTGACATCCGAGTTTTTATTAGAAATTTCAATAGTGTAGCTTTTTCTATCAAATAGATATGGGTTGATTGTTTTAAATAGTTTCTATTAAAAATGAAACCATATTAATTTTTAAGCTCTTGGTACCACTACAAACTCTCAACAGACCTTTTAATATATTCGTCTTTATACTCGTGTTTCCATCGT
The DNA here is from genome assembly GCF_053579655.1 of Gelidibacter sp. Classification (NCBI taxonomy): domain Bacteria; kingdom Pseudomonadati; phylum Bacteroidota; class Flavobacteriia; order Flavobacteriales; family Flavobacteriaceae; genus Gelidibacter; species Gelidibacter sp. The sequence continues at coordinate 614 of NZ_JBMDWE010000052.1, forward strand.
CGATGACTCCATAGGTAATTTTCCGGATTATCAATTATGGATTCCTCCAATTTTCTGGCATAAAGCTGTGTTATCACACCCGTCTTATAAGGTTCAGAAAAATCAAAAAGTCGAGACACTTCCATTTTATAATATCCTCTTTTTTCTCTAACTATGTTTGCGAAAAAGGATCTTGTTCTATTTGAGGCTGTATAAATCTCAGGACCGTTTTGAAAAGCAGTTTTTTGGGATAAAAATGTGGTCCAAAAGCTTTTCATGGGAATATTGGGATTTTGATCCGCAACCAAAATTAACACATGCGGTTGGCTACCCAATTTTTCAATTTCTTTTTTCATGTTTTTTGAAGAGACTAATTTTGAACCAAAACGACCGCGTATCCTCAGCATCAATTTGTCAAACTGTGGGCTTGATATTGGTTTGTAGGCCACAATAATATTGTGATTCAAGCTGCTTGATATATGCGCATTTGCCCATTCCCAGTTAAATTGATGTCCTAAATAAACATGACAGTTTTTGTTTTCGGATACGGTTTTTTCTATTTCTGAATAGTCTACAGTGATGCGCTTGTGCAAGTCCTCCTTGCTTATGGAAAGCAACTTTAAGGTTTCAATAAAATGGTCGCAAAAACTCCTGTAAAAATCCTTTTCTATTTGCGTTCTTTCATTTGCATTTAAGCCGCCAAATGATTTCATAATATGCTTAGAAACGATCGTTCTACGGTATTTAAAAACATAATATAGATTGAAATAGACAAAATCTGAAAGCAAATACAATACTTTCAATGGTAATAGGGACAGTGGATAGAGTATGCCGTAAATCATATGCAGATGATTTTATAATACTAACTAAGCGTACAAATAAAATAAATGGTGTTTGAAATTACTTTCCAACTCTATTTAGTCTATTCGTTCTTTAAGCGATTTCAAAAATCGTTACGATTTATCAAGAGCTTTTCACTTTTATTAAATATCAAATAACAACTCTAATTTAAGCTTTAATTGATTGAATTACATCCACTTCAATATTTTAATTTAATTTAAGGGCAACTTTTTTATAATTGGTTTCAGTGATTTCGCATATTGTTTCTACATCAATATCTAAAAGCACCTCAAAAACTATAGTAGTTTTACATTTTAACCAGCACACTTTTGAAGCCCGCAAATTTATTGAACGAAGATTTCTAATGTAACTTAAAAATGGCCAAGAACACAACAGCTTTTTAGAAAAGCTCTATAATCGGGGGTTTTAAAAATATTTCTAACTTTTTAGCCAATTAACTCCAAAACCTCTGACATATCGCTAAAGGTCAAAGTCGCATGGCCTTCAAGTTCGTTGTTATAGTCATGTGCAGCAAATCCAAAAACATCGAAACCGCCATTTTTAGCAGCATTGACGCCACTAATGCTGTCTTCAATCACAATACATTCTTTGGGTTTAAATCCCATGGTTTCCGCAGCCCAAAGAAAAACCGCAGGATCAGGCTTCCATTTTCTAACGGTAAAACAACTGAAAATTTTATCCTCAAAATGAGGTAATAAACCGGTTAATTCTAAATTGAGCCGAATTTTATTTTCAGGACCGCTTGATGCCACACAAAATGGAATGTCCAAATTTTCCAAAACTTCAGCAATTCCATCTACAGGTTGAATATTTTGTCGAAACGATTCAAAGCTTCGTTCTCTAAACCTTGGAAGAAAATCCTCTGGCAACCTTTGAGGCACCAATTCTGCAATTTGTTCCTGACAGCGCTGCATGGAAGTGCCTTTAAAGTTTTTTAAGGCATAATCCAGATCGATATTAGCTCCCAATTCGTTAGCCATATCTACCAAAACTCGGTTTGCGATGGGTTCACTATCTACTAAAACGCCATCACAATCAAAAATGACGCACTTATACTTAGACATAATTATGGAGTTGAATTGGAAACTTGAAGCAATTTTCCGTTATAAAACTTTTGCCCTTTCAATGAAAAATCGACAATATAATCGGCCATTTCTGCTGGTTTTAAAGGTGCTTTATAACCTGGAAAAGCTTCTTCTAACATTTCGGTTTGAACAGCGCCAAGGGCCAACACATTAAACGCAATCCCGGAATCCTTATATTCTTCAGCAAGTAATTCTGTTAAAGTAATCACAGCAGCTTTACTGGAACTGTAGGCAGCAAGTCCTGGGAACTTCATACTTCCTTGAACACCGCCCATGGAACTTATGGTCACCACATGACTGTTTTTTGCCATATACGGAATCAAAACTCGCGTCAACTCGGCAACGCCATACACATTAGTACGATAGACTTCTTCAAAGTCACTGATTGTCGTTTTTGCAAAAGGTTTATTAAGCACTAGTCCTGCGTTGTTGATCAACACGTCGACATGCTTCCACTCTTCTAAAATAAATGCTTCCACTTTTTGATAGGCCTCCATATCGCCCAAATCAAAACAGAATGCCGTTACATTCTTCAATTTTAAAGCCTTTATAGGGCGATCATTTCGAGACAGTGCCAAAACCTGATGGCCTTGCTTCGCAAATAATTTGACCAATTCATAGCCTATTCCTCTGCTGGTACCTGTTATTATAATATGTTTACTCATTCATTTTAATTTCTTGGGTTGTTGAATTGCTCATGGTTTCAAATGCTGGAATTAATTTATTGACCAAATCGGCCATAAACTCATAATCCATTAATCCGGCTTCATCACCTACTTCATGGTAGTGATCAAAATTAGTAAAATCAAAGGTTGAAATGGCATGACTCGGTTTATTAAAAGCTTTGTAAAACGGATAATTATCAGATCGGTAAAACAACTGAAATTCTTTTGCCTTTGGTAATTCATCCAAAAGAGTATATCCCACATAGTCATTCATTTTTGTGGCCATATTAGAAAGATCATGGCCTGTAAAATAAGCCTCATAATTTTTATCCACCATAGGCACACCAATCATTTCAAAATTGATCATGGCGTAAAGATTGATGTGCTGCTCTTTTAAGCGTTCTGCTAAATGCTTAGATCCTAATAAACCAATTTCTTCACCAGAATAAAGTGTAAAAAGAATACTGCGCTTAATGTTCTTCTTGGTCGCAAAATAGCGTGCCATTGCTAAAACCGCCGCAACACCCGAGGCATCATCATTGGCTCCGTTGGCAATAGAGTCGCCAACAACTGCTTTCACAATGCCGATATGATCGTAATGGGCACCGAGAATGATGAATTCATTTTTCAAAACTGGATCATTGCCTTCGATGTATCCCACAACATTCGATGCGTCCAAGCCATTAGCTTTGTAGTAATCGCGGTAAGTATCAAAATAAGGTTGAACCTTATAGGATTTGAGCTTATTCTCAATATAAACTGCAGCTTTTTCTATGCCTTCTGATCCCGTTGCACGACCTTCCAATTCATCGGAAGCGAGATAATATACCGTTTCTTTAAGTTCATCAGGGGTTACAAAATTCAAGGTCTCAATGTCTGATGGTTGCTCCATCAAAGTAAGATCGTTTCCATCGTTTTCAGAAGACTCCCGTATCTTGGTTTTACAGGAAACCATAATGAGAACGGTACCGATTAATAGAATGTTTTTCATATCCCTTCTTATTCAGTTGTGTCATAAAAAAAATCCTGCTTCATTATGCTGAAACAGGATTTTAATATAGTTATTAATTCATTTTATATAGTGTTTGATAACTCTTGAATGAAGCAAGATAGACGCTCATTCTGACAAAATCAATCACTTTACAATTATATTAACATCGACACCGGATTTTCAATATATCCTTTTAAGGTTTGAAGGAATTGTGCGCCTGTAGCACCATCAACCGTTCTATGGTCACATGCCAAAGAAAGTTTCATAGTTTGGCCAACCACAATTTGTCCATTTTTAACTACTGGTTTTTCAACTATCGCACCAACAGATAAAATTGCTGAATTCGGTTGATTGATGATCGAGGTAAAACTTTCGATACCAAACATTCCTAAATTAGAAACGGTAAACGTACTGCCTTCCATTTCCTGAGGCGTCAATTTTTTGCTTCTTGAACGTCCTGCAAAATCTTTAACTGCTGCTCCAATTTGAGACAAACTCAATTCATTTGCAAATTTAACTACCGGAACTACCAAGCCATCCTCAACAGCAACTGCTACACCGACATGAACATGATGGTTTAAGCGCATCTTATCCGCAAACCATTGTGAATTGACTTGTGGATGTTGTTTCAATGCCAAGGCACAGGCTTTAACAACCATATCATTAAATGATATTTTTGTATCTGGAATTGCGTTGACTTGCTCTCTAAAAGCAATAGCATTATCCATATCAAACTCGACGTTCAAATAATAATGCGGCGCTGTAAATTTAGATTCCGCTAAACGTTTTGCAATCACTTTACGCATTTGCGAGTTTGGCTTTTCCTCAAAATCCTCTTTTCCTGATGTTGCAACCTGTCCAACTGCTGTTGGAGCGGCAATTACTTCAGGAGTATAATTTTCAATATCGCGTTTAATGATACGTCCGTTTTCACCAGAACCTTTAACTTGTGCTAAGTTGATTCCCTTTTCTTCGGCTATTTTTTTAGCCAATGGCGAAACGAAGACACGGCTAGAATCAGAACTTGAACTTGAACTTGAAGTCGAAGTTGAAACTGAACTTGAAGCTTCTTTTACAAGTGGTTTCGTGGCTTCTTTTTGGGGCGCAGCTGCTTTTTTATCAGAACCACCAGTCTTGAAATTTTTGGCTATACCAGAAACATCGGTTCCTTTTGGGCCTATAATTGCCAATAACGAATCGACTTTGGCACTTTCGCCTTCATCTAATCCTATAAACAGCAAAGTCCCTGATTGGAATGATTCGAATTCCATGGTAGCTTTGTCGGTTTCAATTTCTGCAAGGATATCGCCTTCTTCAACGTTATCTCCTACTTTTTTGAGCCATGTTGCCACAGTACCTTCTTCCATCGTGTCACTCAAACGCGGCATAGTTACAACGATAACACCTTCTGGCAAATCATCATTTCCTGAAGTTTCCTCAGCATCGTTTGACGACATCTCTTCGGAAGCCTTAGCCTCAGACTTTTCTTCTTTTTTATCAGATGAACCACCTGCGATTAAATCGGAAATATCTTCGCCTTCTTCTCCAATAATGGCCAATAACTCGTCAACCTTAGTGGTTTCACCTTCTTGGATTCCAATATACAGCAATGTACCTTCATGAAAAGATTCAAACTCCATCGTCGCTTTATCGGTTTCGATTTCAGCCAAAATATCGCCTTCTTGTATCTTATCTCCTACTTTTTTTAACCACGCTGCCACAGTTCCTTCTTCCATGGTATCACTCAAACGCGGCATATTTATTACTTCTGCCATAGCTTATATTTTGTGTTGTATAAATGGATAATCTTCCTGCTCATAAACGGCATCGTACATGACGCTTTTGTCTGGATATGGAGACTCATCAGCGAATTTCTCACATTCTGCAACGAGATCCTTAACACGTTGATCAATTACTTTCAGATCGTCTTCAGTCGCATACTTCTCCTCAAGGATGATATCTTTCACTTGCGTGATTGGATCTATTTTCTGATACTCAGCAACCTCTTCTTTAGTTCTGTAATGTTGAGCGTCACTCATCGAGTGTCCTCTATATCGGTAAGTTTTCAACTCCAAAAATGTAGGACCATCGCCACGTCTTGCACGTTTGATCGCTTCGTCAAAAGCCTCCGCCACTTTTACTGGATTCATTCCGTCAACAGGTCCACAAGGCATTTCATAACCTAAACCAAGTTTCCAAATATCTGTATGGTTGGCCGTACGCGCTACAGACGTTCCCATAGCATAACCGTTATTTTCACAAACAAACACGACTGGTAACTTCCACAACATCGCTAAATTAAAAGCCTCATGCAAAGAACCTTGACGCGCTGCACCATCACCAAAACAACATAAAGTCACGGCATCAATACCATGATATTTATCTCCAAAAGCAATCCCAGCACCTAACGGAATTTGACCTCCAACAATACCATGACCACCATAGAAACGGTGTTCCTTTGAGAAAATATGCATGGAGCCTCCAAGACCTTGAGAAGTCCCTGTAGCTTTACCATATAATTCTGCCATAACACGTCGTGGATCTTCTCCCATACCAATAGGTTGAACGTGGTTACGATAAGCCGTAATCATTTTATCCTTTGTCAGGTCCATGGCGTGCAAAGCACCAGCTAAAATAGCCTCCTGCCCATTATACAAGTGAAGAAATCCTCTTACTTTTTGTTGAATATAGACTGCAGCAAGTTTGTCTTCAAACTTTCTCCAGAACAACATGTCTTCATACCATTTGAGGTAAACCTCTTTTGTAATCTTTTGCATCCGAAATAATTTCTAAAAAATTAAATACTTAATTAGTTCTGTTTAGAGAACTGAAGATCCCGCAACGCGGGATTAGTTCCGCTTTCAGTTTTTGATTCGTTTTTCAAACCCTTAAACTGTGCTTCACTAAACGGATAACAAAAGTAACACATTAAGGAGTAATGAAAAAGCTGAAAATCGTAAAATTTCTACGAAATCGTTATAGAACGCTATTATCAAACACCAAGGGCAGTAAATTGGCCAAAGAATGCGATCGGACTACTTTTCCCACCTCTCCCATATAATAAATTTCAATAGGCGAATCTTGCTTTACTTCATATTCTGCAATGGATTGGCGACAGGCGCCACAAGGTGGAATGGGTTGATCAGTCGTTTTCAATTTTGATCCTGCTATAATCGCCATACGGATGATTTTAACATTGGGAAATTGCGCTCCTGCATAAAAAATGGCGGTGCGTTCAGCGCAAAGACCTGATGGATAGGAGGCGTTTTCCTGATTACTTCCTGTGACAACTTCGTTGTTTTCAAGAAGAATTGCTGTCCCTACACTGAAATTTGAATAGGGAGAATAGGATTTATCTCTAGCTTCCGATGCTTTTGCCATGAGCGCAATGACATCTTTAGGAAGTTCATCTAATGTATCATAGACGTTAAGTATGGTTTCAATTTTAAGTTCCTTCATATATTGTTTATCTATTTTTAAAAATACGATTCATTTTCAAACAAAAAAACTATTGCTTTAAATAACAATAGTTTTTTTGGAATTTAATTTAACTGTTTTCTAATACTCTCTGTATTCACCACCTCCAAAATTGAAAGTCAGAGAAAAACGTAAAGTCCCTTCCAACGGACTTTGAACCTTTGAAGCTGAAAACAAATAAGACATGTCAATATTCATGGAGGTATACTTAAAGCCGGCACCTAAAGCAAAAAATTTACGCCCACCTTTTTCATCACTTTCATTAAAATAACCGGTTCTAAAAGCAAATGCATCTTGATATCTATACTCGGCGCCCAATGCCCAAGTGAATTCTTTCATCTCTTCATTGAAACCTCCCGGAGCATCGCCAAAAGATTGGAAAATTCCCTTTAGAAAGTTCACATCTGGAGATTTCCCTTTAGCAATAATAGTTGGCTCACTTCCATCGGTAGCTTGTTTACCATCACCATTTAAATCAACAAAACCATAAAGAGGTGGTGTTGGAACCAATAGTTTTGTGACCTCAGCGGTTAAAGCCAAGGTGTTGTATTCATCAAAAATAAAATCAAAACCTCCGCCAAGTCTTAAATTGGTTGGCAAAAAGTTTTCTTTTCCGGCATCATTATATTTAATCTTCGGACCTAAATTTTGAATGGCAAAACCTAAACGGGTTCTTCCGTTAAAACTATCATAAGCTTCTTCTTCGCTTTGGTAAAACCCAGAAATATCAACAGCTACTGAACTTGCAGCTTCTGCTGAATTATCCAAGGCTTGAATTTTTAAATCCGATCGCAAATAACGCAAACCCACCGCCATTGAGAATTGATTAGCCAAGCGTAAAGAATACGAAGCATCAATGGTCATCTCATTGGGTTGCGCAATAAGCGCTTCTGAAAATTCATCCTGCACCAATTCTATTTGTCCTAAACTGAAGTATTTAAAACTTGCTGCAAAGGCACTTCTTTCATTGATTCTGTTAAAATAAGTAACGTTTCCTAAGAAAATATCATTAACCAATTTGCTTAGATAAGGCGTATAGCTTACCGCTATTCCTGATTTCGATTCAGAAAAAGCATACTTGGATGCATTCCATTGTTGGGAAAAAGCATCCACAGAAGTTGCCACGCCCATATCTCCCATCCCTGCGGCACGAGCATCTGAGGCAATTAATAAAAATGGAACGCCAGTAGTAATTACTGTCGACTGATTATCAAATATTATCGTTTCCTGTGCAGAAGAAAAACTATAAATGGTTAAGGTGATAACGGCTAAGACGTATTTTTTCATAAGGTCAGTGAGTATTTTATTGGAAGCTTTGATGCCCAAGTATTTAACAAATATAAATTAATATTAAAGTATTACAAGTTTTTGAATCTTTTCAACCTGCTTGTTCAGTTGATTGGATCTTACTTTAAGCTTATAGACGTAAATCCCTTTTCCAATTTTATCTCCAAAATCATCGCGACCATCCCAAACAATATCTCTCGACAGTGCCGAAGCTCCTTCGTTACAACAACCACCTGCATTTGTTTGGCTATTTATGGTCTTTACCAACTTACCGGAAATGGTGAATATCTGTATAGAAACGTCTAAAGGTTGCGAACTATTGTGGTTGAACCAAAATTCTGTGTAATTAATGAACGGATTAGGGTAATTTAAAACGTTTTCAATCTTCAATTCATCATCTTTATCATGCACAACAAACTGAATTTCAGAAACTCCTGAGTTATTATAAACATCCCAGGCTTTAAGTGTTAAAGTATGAAGACCAGGTTCTAAATCCCGAAACGGATAAGTCACCTCTCCTTTAGTATAATCATCCACTTGCGCTTTATAATAATCATTCAGTACAAACGGATTGGTTTCGTCTCCATCAATGATGGCCACAATATCATGCCCGATTCCACTGGCGGTATTGATACCATTTTCGTCTTCCAATTTTGCTAACAATGTGGGCGCTTCATTGGTAATGCCACCAGACACAAAATTCACATCATTCATGTACAATTTCACCACAGGACCAGTAATATCCGTTTGCGCGTTTTTATTGATCCCACCGACCAATACATCAAAGTTTGCACCCGCCTGATCTTGCAAAGGCGTTTCTGATTTTGCATAAAAACTTACTTTGCCTTTCCCTACTGGCACACCAATATCTCTTGGAACGACAAATTCAAAATCAAAAACACCATTTTTAACGCTGGCCTGACCTATAAATATTTTCTCCCCCAAGGTGGTGAAATCCATTTTGATTAATTCTCCATTTTGCCGCGTTCCATTATTTCCCAAGGTTTGGCGTGCAATATTTTTATCGAAAATAGTTGCCGTAAGCACACCGTTGTAACCCTTCATTACATTTCCGGAAGGATCCAAAACTTCGCCCGACATTTTAACTTTACTCAATGCTTTTAAAGTGTCATTAGTTTGACCTAAGGGAACATCATTAATTTTTGTAAGCTGAATATTAGGCTTTGGAAATGCTAATCTCATAGCAGGATCCCCTATAAAAGACACCAAACGTTGTTGCGGAATTCCAGTAATGGCGGGATCTGTTTTTGTGAGACGCAAAGCTTCGGCCATGGTTGGGTAATCGTTGGAATCAAAACCAAAAAGATACTTCTGCAATTTCAAATTAAATGTCACACCGACGGTCACGCTAATTTGTCGCGTGGTAGTGATCAATCCAATGGCTCCTCCTTGTGGATTCCAATAGGTATATTCTCCTGCAGTGGGACGAAAGGGGTTATCAAATCGCGTATATTCACAAGTAACGGTAACAAAACAATTGAACTTGCAGGTGTTTCTTATGTCCTGCGAATCATTCTTATCAAAAATTCGCTCAGATGCCAATCCATCCTCGCCACCATGCCCAAAATAATTGACCACCAAGGCTCCAACTTCCACAGCGTCTTTAATGGCTTTGTTTACAGATGGATAACGTTCGCCACTTGCAGAAGCTTCCTGTTGAAAGGCGTCAGAATGAATTTTTACCACATTTAGAAATGGTTTTTCCGCGGAAATGTTACGACCAATCTCATCGGTAGTTTCCTGTAAAATGCGCTCCCAATCCTGATCAACATCATCGGAAATCACGACAATATTATTTCTCCAGCTGCCATAGGATTCATCTTGATAATATAACTCAATCTTATCCACCATTTCTTTGGCGCGTTGCGGGGTCTCTACCAAAATTCGTCCTACAGCAATATCTAATTTGTTTGAAGTTCCCATATCACCCTCATTTTCATCCATCATCCCATAAAAATCGTCAGAAACGAAAGCATTGGTCAAACTAAAACTTTCCACGGCATGCCATGCAGGAACAATATTGGTGTTGTTGGGAATTCTATCCTTATAATCAAAGGACGCATCGCCAAAAAGACACAGGTATTTCAATCTTTTATCTGGTGCACTCGCATTCTGATACACATAGCGCACTAAGTTTCTGATGGCTGCTACATCTTGATTGCCCGAACTGAATTCCGTGTATATTTCATTGAGCGCCACAACTTTTACATTGAGATTATTTTGAACCCTATTGATTTGTGCTAAGCGTTCGGCTTGAGAAAGGAGATTATTTGGTGAGATGATGATATAGTCCACATCCCTGAACTGCCCTTGTTCATCTTTAAAAATAGTGCCTTTAATATTTTGATTACTAACACTCGTCTTACTATCCCTTTTGGGCTCATAATAATCTGAGGGCGTTACTGCCAGGTATTTTTTGGGAATTCCTGAAACGGATTTAAAGTTTAGTGTTGAACTCCTATCGGGATTTTCCACACTGGTCACATCATATTTATTACTAATATCCCAAATTTCTGAAACTGAAGCGGCATTAGTCATACGATACTCCACAATACCCGGAGTGCTTGCCACCTTATTGTTTTTAAAAATAAGTTGTTTACCTTCAAAAACCAATCCTCGCGTGGCCTCAATGGAGATATAATCCAAATAGCCATAAGAGTTTGGGTTTCCGGAATTATTAAATTTTAAACTGACAATAACGTCAGGCGAACTTAACATGACATTACCATTAAAAGACCTTCCATTGGCCAAAACAGATGAATTGATTGGCGTGAACCCAAAATTTGTCACTACATTCGAATTGACCTTAACCTCCATGTTTGTAGGCCCTTCAGAGGTTGATGCAGCATAAACCTTAAAATGGGCTGGTTCGGTCGTCATAAGATTTGGGAATTTAAATTCAAACTTCTGTTCATTTTCGATATCAAACCTTTCGCCAAACCATCGTCTTCCCAAACGTACAATATTGACATTATCAACTTCATGAAATTGATAATCCTGAAAGGTATTGACCACATACGTTGCAGGCCCAGCAGGCTGTGACAGCTTTTGCATACGTTTACCTAAGCCACCACTCACATTGACATAATAATAACTCTTATCGGTAAACACGTTAAGATTCGTGTTACTATCTTCACTAAACCCCGTTGTTCCTTCAGCATAGAATAAGATATAGTCGTCATTATTGAAAACGCCGTCTTCTTCGCCTATAAATGTCACGGCATTTTCAGTAAGATCAATCGGATAAGGCTCTGAATTTGGCAGTGGCAACATTGCACCGCCATTACCATAAATTTTTATGGTACGTGGATCTACAGAACTTGTGTTGACACCAAGTGAATTCAAAAAACTCTTGGTCAATTTAAAGACACCTGATTTGTCCACATAAAAGCGGTACCAAGTTCCTGAATTGAGCACTGAATTACTTATCGCGTTGGTTCGATTGGCATAACTGTTAGGACTTCGATTGGCCAAAGTATTATATAAGATCGTAAACGAAGTGATTTTCTTGTAAATTCCATTCTCCTTAATAATAGGAGTCAATTCCAAGTAGGCATTGGTCTTTTCCCTAGCGATCGTATTCTCAAAAAGCAACTGTGGTGTTGTTGGAATGGTTTCCTCAGGAACGGATTTCAATTCATCGGCTGAAATTACGGCATAGGAAACGTTAGAAAGTATGACCGAATTTTTATTGATATTTCCATCAGAAACCCATTCGGCAAAAAACTTTAGTCCGGAGCGCATGTCAAAACTAAAATGGTCTTTATCAAAAGACGGCACCGTTATAGATGAGGAGCCTGTTTCCAACACCATAGCTCCGTTCCATTTAATGTCAAACCGCTTCTCTTGGCCAAGACTTGTCGCTGATATTAAAACAAAAAATAATAGTAACTTTATTCTCATGAGCCTGTATTGATCTTTATCAAAAAAACACCTCAATTTCATTCCTTGCCTGCAACGTAACCCTCTAAATATATGGAAATAATAACGGTTGCTCATGGTTGTTATTATGAGATTTCTAGTTTTTATCCAAAACTACAACAATATTTAATTTCTTACGTCGTTATTAAAACATCAAATACATCGACGAAATCGCCAAAAATCCGACGTGATGTCCAAAAAAAGGGATGAAATGCAACATTTTTTGCATCTATTTGGAAAAAACGCTTGTTCGTTTCTCTTTAATTACTATATTGCGTCACTAAATTTAATCAACTTACTTAAAAAGTATGGCTATGAAAGACATCATTAATATAAGGATTGCATTTGCCCTAATGCTCTCTTTAGCAATGGTTGGGTGTAAAAGGTCTTCTTCATCAAACCAATCCAGAGCTACTGGATGGAAAATCAATGATAAGAATGGAGGCTTTCAATACAACACCAGTTTTAAAGAACAAGAAACCTCTCCGGGTTTAGTTTTTGTTGAAGGTGGTACCTTTACCATGGGCAAAGTGCAGGATGACCCAATGCATGATTGGAACAACACCCCGAGCCAACAGCACATTCAGTCCTTTTATATGGATGAAAGTGAGGTTACCAACAAAATGTACTTAGAGTATTTGGATTGGATCAAGCGTGTATATCCGCCAGATGATCCTAATTTCAAATTGATCTATCAAAGTGCTTTACCAGACACCTTAGTTTGGAGAAACCGTCTTGGTTATAGCGAAATGATGACTGAAAACTATTTGCGTCACCCAGGTTATGGTGAATACCCTGTGGTTGGTGTAAGTTGGATTCAAGCAGTTGATTTTGCGAGCTGGAGAACAGATAGAGTTAACGAATTGTATTTGGAGAAAGGTGGCTATTTAAAACGAGATGCACGTATAACAGATGTGAATGCCGATGCTAATTTCAATACAGATACATATATCAATTCACCTAGCTCAACTTACGGTGGCAACGCTGAAATCCTTGAGGGTGGCAGAAAAAGACGACAAACTGATGCTGAAGGCAATCCTATTAATGTCTATGCAAAAAGAGAATCTGGAATTATATCTCCAGAATACCGTTTACCTTCTGAAGCCGAATGGGAATATGCAGCCCTTGGCTTGAATGAATTAAGAAACTACAACACCATTCGTGGTAGAAAAAAATACCCTTGGAGTGGCCAATACACACGTTCTGGAAAAAGACAGACTAGAGGTGATCAATTAGCAAACTTCAAGCAAAGCAAAGGTGATTACGGCGGAATTTCAGGTTGGTCTGATGATGGCGCTGATATCACAAATAAAGTAAAATCCTATTTGCCCAACGATTTTGGAATTTATGACATGGCCGGAAACGTTGCCGAATGGGTTGCCGATGTTTACAGACCGATTGTTGATGATGAGTTTAACGATTTCAACTACTTCCGTGGTAACGTTTACACTAAAAACGCAATCAACGAAGATGGTACCGTAAAAGTGGTCACTGCTGAAGATATTGTTTATGATACTTTAAGCAACGGAAAAGTTGTTCCGAGAAATCTACCAGGAACTATTTTGCAAGTGCCTATCAGTGCTGATGATGCTTACCTAAGAACGAACTTTGACACAAGTGATAACAGAAACTTTAGAGATGGCGACAGAAAATCATCACGTAACTACAGTGATAATTTTGATGACGTGGAAGCCAAAACTAACGTTTCTAGCACCAGACAGATGTACAATTCTCCAAAACATCAAGTAACTACCGATTCAACTGGAGCAATTGTTAAATTATATGACAAATCGAATGACAGAACTTCTTTAATCAATGATAACGTAAGAGTTTATAAAGGTGGTTCTTGGAAAGACAGAGTTTATTGGATTGATCCAGCACAACGTCGTTACTTCCCACAGGATATGGCCACTGACTATATTGGTTTTCGATGCGCAATGTCAAGAGTAGGTTCAAAATCAAAAAGTTCAAATAAAACAAGACACTAGTTTTTAAATTACTAAAAATCATAAAAGTCCTAACGCTGAGTTAGGACTTTTTTATTACATTTATTTCATGATTACAGAAACACTTTACCAGCATTTTAAAAAATGCACTGTGGTTTGCACCGACACAAGAAAAATTGAAAAAGACTGTCTTTTTTTCGCACTTAAAGGAGAAAATTTCAACGGCAATCAATTTGCAAGTAACGCCTTAACCTCTGGGGCGAAATACTGTGTAGTTGATGAAAAACAGTATGCCACAGATGACCGGTATATATTAGTTGACAACGTTTTGGAAGCTTTACAAGAGCTTGCCACTTTTCATAGAAACCAATTGAACACTCCTATTATTGCCCTTACTGGAAGTAACGGAAAAACCACTACCAAAGAATTAATTAATGCTGTATTGTCCAAAAAACATAAAACGACGGCAACCCAAGGCAACTTAAATAATCATATAGGCGTCCCTTTGACCCTACTACAAATGAACGAAACCACCGAAATTGGCATTGTGGAAATGGGCGCCAATCATCCGAAAGAAATTGAATTGTTATGTAAGATTGCGCAGCCAGATTATGGCTTAATCACCAATTTTGGCAAAGCGCATCTTGAAGGTTTCGGCAGTATAGAAGGTGTCATCAAAGCAAAATCAGAATTGTATGATTACTTGAAAACACATCAAAAAACCATCTTTGTTAATGAAAATGATCCCCTTCAAGTTATACAGACCGAAGGTTACGATCAGGTTTATACCTTCGGATTGCTGACTTCCGCCAATACCATGTTGGAAATTATCGACACGCAACCCTACGTGACGCTACGTTATAATGACTCGGTAATTAAAAGTCAACTTACGGGCAACTATAACTTTAATAACATTTCCGTCGCTATTGCCATTGGTTCTTATTTCAAAGTGGATCCTAAAGACATCAAAAGTGCCATTGAAAATTACACTCCAACCAATAACCGATCACAAATTTTAGAGAAAGGCAGCAATACCATAATTATGGATGCCTATAACGCCAATCCAACGAGTATGCTGGCCGCTCTAGAAAATTTCAAACAACTACATCAAGAGCGTAAAACGATTTTTTTAGGTGATATGTTTGAACTGGGCCAGACAGCCGAAAGCGAACATCAGTTTATTGTAGATTATCTTGAAAAAAACGACTTTGGAAAAGTCTATCTGATTGGAAAGAATTTTTTCAAAACGAAAGTCAATCTCGAAAAAATCAAAAAGTTTGAGACTTTCGACGATGTAAAATTTAATCTTAAAAACCATCCGGTTAAGAATTCATTTTTGCTGATCAAAGGCTCTCGAGGGATGGCTTTGGAACGGATTATAGAGCTTTTGTAATAAAAGACATCGCCTTCCATCCCAATCCATATCAAAAGATGCTAAAGCTTTTGAGTTTTCACTCCAAAAGAAAATTAAAGCCTTAGCGTTGAAAATTTGAACGGTAATGGAATCGATAATTACAAAATTTACATAAAACAGAGCGATTATTCATCTGACAGAATTCCAGCAAGATTTTTCCTCTTCATTGTATAAAATTCTATATCTTTAGGTGATAACAAACCCCCTATAAAACACTTAAAGGCTTCCTATGGAACATTTTCTTTATCATATAAAATGGAGAGGGAAGCTTCTGAGTGATGCGGTTTAGGCCATAATAAAGGTAATTTGATTGAGCATCTAGTCGCGTTAAGAGAATCATTTTTTTGGTTCCAGCACTATAAGGCTTCCGTTAAACTCCTCGTTAAAAACTGCGGACGACTTCAAAGAAAAAGAGCACACTAACGAGAACGAACAGCCCTAAAATAAATATCTCATAGTTTCAGACGCAAGTGAAGGTATTAATTTCTATGGTAAATTTGGACAAAAGAAGGTCATATAAGTAAGGTAACCAATTTGCGGCTGAAGTGACAATTTAGATTACCTTAACATAAGGATCAGTCTAGGCGCAAAGAGTCTTCTTTGGTTCTGACACAAGATATTAAATTGTTTCAAATGTATTTTTGGTATTTAATGTAAATTAAAAAAGATCTCCTGCTTAGAGGGATTCAATTAACTGGCAAAATTAATATCATGAACATTACAAAAATTTCATTTAAGATCAAAGAGCGTCTCGATGGTTCAAAAATAACTGAGCATTATATTGACATCAAAGATCATATTGAGTCTAATAATGACCTTTCCTCAATAGCTTTGGACCATTTACTCTTACATGTTAAGAAAAATGTCCCATATTATCGAGCTAATGATTTCGAAAACCTGAACCACTTCCCTATAGTTAATAAGTCTATAATAAGATCAAATTTTACAGAATTCAGAGCCATCAATTTTAGAGAAAGAGACTTAATTAAAATGACAACATCTGGTTCAACGGGAACCCCCTTTACAATTTATCAGGATAAAAATAAAAAATCACGAAATTATGCAGACGCTCTCTATTTTGGAAATAAAGGTGGCTATCATTTAGGAAATAAACTGGTTTACTTAAAGATCTGGCTTAAGGATAAGATGCACCATTCTTTGCAATATAAATTGCAAAATATTTCGACAATAGATGTTAAGAATTTGACGGACGCAAAGATTAAAAAATTAATAAAGGAATTTAAAAACAAATCACACGAAGTCCATTCCGTTTTAGGTTATGTTTCAGCCTTAGAGCAAATTATTAGATATTGCGAAAAGCATCATATAAATGATTTGCACTGTAAATTTTCAGGAGTAATTACTATGGCAGAAGGACTTTCTAGTGTGACGCGTGGGAAACTTCAAAAATTATTTAAATGTCAAGTTGTTTCGAGGTATAGCAATTTAGAAAATGGTATTATCGCTCAACAAGAAATTGATAGTGACGACTTCCTAGTAAATACTGCTAGTTATTTTGTCGAAATTTTCCATCCAGAGCATGATGAACCGATTGAAGATGGCTACCTCGGCCGTATTGTTTTAACAGATCTATACAATTTCGCGACGCCTATAATTAGGTACGATACCGGAGATATGGGTATTAAAGTTAAGCGCGATGGAAAAACTTTTCTCACCACTGTTGAAGGTCGTAAGGCAGACATTATATTTAATACCTCTGGAGAAATAACATCTACATACATCGTTCCTACCACCATTTGGAACTATTTGGAAATAGAACAATTTCAACTGCTACAAGTTGGCGAAAAATCTTATGTATTTAAAATCAACTGCCCTAGAGGTTTTACAAAAGAGAAACAATTAGTGAACGAATTTAAAGCCCATTTAGGAATGGACGCAGAATTTAAATTCATTTACGTTGATGGTATCCCTTTATTGAATTCCGGCAAACACAGGCAAACTGTAAATTTGCATGTGAAAAACTCAGATTAAAAAAGGGTTATTGGTTCTTTTATTGATTTTTCCCATTAATTTTTCAGCACCTAGATTTGAAATCTATAAATTTTTTGAAGATGCGTTCCTAAGATGCCGTTACCCCTTTTCTCATCACTGCTCTTTCGCTTTTTTAACAATTGCTTTAAGCCGTTCTTTCCGAAGTTCCTTTTCAGCTTTTTTCTTATTTATTTTTCGATTAAGAAGTTTCGTGTGCTTGGCCTTATTCTTGGTGTTTTTTTGACCTTTGGGTTTCGCCATGGGAGTATATTTAAGGGATTTGATCCGATTTACATTTTTAGGTTTTTGGGTTTAACCCTTATTCGTTTGGCTCAATATGAATGAGCACGTGTCCTAAGCTCGGTATTTGTTTTCGTAAATAATCTTTTAATTGATGTGCAATATCGTGTCCGGCTTTTACCGAAATTTCGCCATCCACAATGGCGTGCAAATCCACATTAAATTTCATACCCGCTTTTCGAACAAAACATTTTTCTGTACCCATAACGCCCTGTACTTCGATGGATTTTTCCCTAATTTCCATGATTAGGTCATCATAAAGCTGTTCATCCATAACCTCGCCTAAAGCTGGTCTTAAAATTAAGTAGCTATTAAATAAGATAAAGCCCGAAGCAAATAAAGCGGCCCAATCATCGGCGTTTTCATAACCTTTCCCAAATATGATGGCAATAGAAATTCCTATAAAAGCCATGACCGACGTTATGGCATCACTTCTATGATGCCAAGCATCAGCCTTAAGTGAAGAGCTCTTTGTTTGTTTACTTTTCTTAATAACAATTTGAAATGACAGTTCTTTCCAAACAATGATAAGCCCCAACACAATCAAAGTCCAAGATTCTGGGGTTTCATGAGGCGTTTGAATGTTTTGAATACTTGTATAGGCTATTATTGTTGCAGAAACAACAAGAAAGGCAACCACAGCAAATGTAATTAACGGTTCAATTTTCCCATGTCCATAGGGATGGTTGTCATCCGCTGGCCGTTTGGCATATTTAAAACCTATTAAAACTAATAGTGAAGCAAAAATATCTGTTGTCGATTCAATGGCATCGGCAATTAGGGCGTAAGAATTACCAAAAAATCCCGCAAGTCCTTTTATTATGGCTAACACAGTATTTCCAATGATACTGAAATAAGTGGTGCGTATGGCCGTTTGCTCGTTTTTCATTCTGTTTTTTGGATGCCTAATATCTTTTTGTGTCTAGCGATATTTTATAACCGACGCTCATTTAAAAATATAACAGCTTGATAAAAATTAAATCTTAGTGGAACCTTCAAGACCTGTGAGAATTTATAAAAAGCTTTCCGCTAATTTTTAGATGATAAAGATAAATCTTTTTAGGATGTAATGAGAGAGGTTTTTAGGTATATTGCTTCTTGCAAACCGGCAAGTCTCGCGGCTTGGGCTTTACTGAAGTTCAATTATTTGGATTAACTACGTTGTTCCAGATCAAGACCGCTTCTGAAAATAAAATCCCGTGCGCTGAGCAGTGCACTGCGATTTTTGTTTCCTGCAAACCTTCAAGTCTCGTGGCATTGAGTTTTACTGAAGTTCAATTATTTGAATTGGCTGCGCTGTTCCAGATCAAGATGGCTTCCGCAAATAGAATCCCGTGCACTTAGCAGCGCACTGCGATTTTTGTTTCCTGCAAACCTTCAAGTCTCGTGGCATTGAGTTTTACTGAAGTTCAATTATTTGAATTGGCTGCGCTGTTCCAGATCAAGATGGCTTCTGCATATAGAATCCCGTGCACTTAGCAGCGCACTGCGATTTTTGTTTCCTGCAAACCTACAAGTCTCGTGGCATTGAGTTTTACAGGAATTCCATTATTTGGATTAGCTGCGCTGTTCCAGATCAAGATGGCTTCTGCAAATAGAATCCCAAAGTGCTGAAAAAGCACTTTGGATTTTTGTTTCCCTCAAACCTTCAAGTCTGACAATTGATTTCAATTATAATTTAAGCAATGGATTAACTGCGTTGATCCAGATTAAGATCCCTTTTGCAAATAGAATCCCGCGCGCTTAGCAGCGCACTACGGATTTTTGTTTCCTGCAAACCTTCAAGTCTGACAATTGATTTCAATTATAATTTCAGCAATGGATTAACTGCGTTGATCCAGATTAAGATCCCTTTTGCAAATAGAATCC
>NZ_JBMDWE010000053.1:0-20299 GCF_053579655.1 Gelidibacter sp.
TGACAAAAAAGGGTTCGACAGTGTTGCCCTTGATATATCTGCCACGCGGGCTGTTGTCCAGTTCAATACTACGCTCATACGCTTCCCTTAAGTACGGGACCGAATAGCTTTTTTCTTGCCCCTTCTGCCCAGGTAAATCGCCTTTGTGTGTAAGCTTCTCTTAAAACCGTAATGGGAACTTAAACGCTCCATGATGAGAGATTTGTTTAATTTGATGAGGTTTGAGGCGTCGAGTGTGGATAAAAGAGGTTGGCCAATTTGTTTTTAATACAAATTGCAAGCAAATATATTTTAAATCTATATGTTTCATTCTCAGTAAGAATAAATCACATGATTTTCTCCATAAAATTGTGATTACTTTGCCTTAGAACATGATCTAACATTAAATCTTTTAACCATATTGTAAATCAAGTAAATATCATATGAGGAATGTAATAACATCAATTATAATCTCAGTTTTTTTCTTAAGTTGTCAGCCATCTATAAAAAAAGAAGACCGAATAAATGCCTCGTTTAACTTTCAAGAAGTTTTATATTCCTATTATGATGATCAAGATTATGGGGGCTTATTGCCACATTCTGGTTCAATAACAATAAATAAAAATAAAATTACTGTTGAAGTAAATGCTGACAATCAGAACGTGGTTGAAAGCTTTTCTATAGAAAATGTTACGTATGACCAACCCAAAAATAAATATAAGTATCAAACAAATGCGGGGGAATTTATTGTTGAAATGAAAAATCAACAAGTTAAAGGGGTTACACATTATTATTCAGAGGCAGTAACCAATTTCTATCAAGAAAATAAGACGAATAAAAACACAGTTAAAAGTCAAAAGCAAACTTATCTTGAGTTCGATAGCACAATGTTAATAGATAAAGATTATATTAATTATGCCGAAGAATTTGGTATGACCAATTATTCAGAACAGCATTATTTTTATGGTGTAATAACAAATATTGACAAAAATTTTAAATCATTTAAAATCAAAATTCTCAAATCAAATCAAGAAAATATGGACGATTTGGGCTATGACATAACTGGTTTAGAATGGGATGTAATGATGGATCAAGTTAATTATCTTGACAATAGTGAGATGTGCGAAAGTTGTGCATCCGATTTCAAGAAATTAATGGTTAAAGGAAGAAAGCTGAAATTTTCAATGGTGGAAGGTTGTGCCGGTTGTGGAACATCAATGAATGGAGTTTGGTTTCTAACATATGCAACAGAGTTTAATGATGAAATTAAAGCTCAAAAATAAAAGCAGTAATAGTGTGGTTGCTTATGCATTGGCGTTATGGTGCATTAAATCCTTCCCAACAAATTTCAAACATAAGGTTTGTTTATTGCTGCCTTTCATAAATCAACCTTCATGAAAATTCCTAGTTTGAGTCAATAAATATTTTTTCTTAGATGTTTAATTGCTAAATCTCCCAACACTGACACTCAAATTACCTTGTCATGATTTTTCCATTCGAGAAATTATCAATTTATAATCCATACGATATGTAGAGAGCAGTGCGTCATCAAATAATCTATTGTCAATAGCTCCCTTTTTCTCCAGATTATCTATTCTTTCCCCGTCATATATTTGAATAATCCATTCTTTGCCGTAGGAAAACCTTTTTACATTATTGGAAAGACAAGTGTTGTAAATTAAATTTAGCAAATCTTGAAATGATGTCGAAGGAGTATATTTAACCGAAATGTAAATAAGAGGATGATCTAAATTGTCATTGATTAAAAATTGAACAGATTTATACGTTTCCTTTATGCACCGTACGTAAAAGCCATCATTTTTAAAGAATGGTTTCCATCCGAGCTGTTGGTCGTTCTTGTATAACCAATGTGCTATATGGCCTTGGGTTTTGACATCTTCTTCTTCGGATGTCCACCATCCCACAGCTTCATTTTTGTACATAAAATTACCATCACTGCTTCGGTATCCTCCTGGTTTAGCATTGAAAGGGACAAGCCAATCAAAAACAGGAATGTCATTCCATTCATTTTTTGACTTTAACCGTCCGCCGAATTCACTAAGCATCAACCAGTCGTAATGTTGAGGTATTCTGTATCCTAACGGCGCTAATCCTCTAGGGTCTATAATCGCATAATAATTATACAGCTTCCCATGAATTCCATTATTGGACTCATTATTTTCAAAATAACACCATGCCCCGGTTTTAAAGTTTTTCCACTCTTCAGCATCTTCGACATTTGGTATCACATCCCCATTTCGGTAACAAGTGACATCAAGGTTGTCAATGGTCCATAGCTGTTCTTTGATTTTTAGTTCTCTCATTATGTGGTTGTCCTTAGAGGATTGCTAGTGGTTTTGTGAATGATTATAAAGGTTTAAGGCACCGAATTTAGCAAATACAACCCAATTAAAATACCCAAGATGATTCACGCAATCTAAAACATACCAATAAACCACAAAATCCCTCATTTCCCACCAATGCCAAGTCACCCATTAACATAATATTATGTACTTTGGTAACTTTAAATTTTAACCAACCAATGCCTTCAACCAATAATTAGAATCCTGAGCAAATAGCGTGCGACAATAGCGATGCGATGTTGCGAGAAGCAGGATAAACAGCTCAGTCAAAAAATAAAGTTGATTTATCTCTTGGTAAGGGAGTAGCTGTTCGCGGATGGTCAATGGATAGGTCAGAATAGACAACAACCACGATTCTAGGTTTTGAGTGAAATAGCTTAAATCTTAGATGTAGAGATAAAAGAATTAATAGTAAGTACAAAAGAAAACAAATGAATCACTCCTCCCACAATAAATTAGTATCCTTCATCTGGTCTATTGCAGACGATTGCCTGCGCGATGTATATGTACGCGGAAAATACCGTGACGTCATTCTGCCTATGGTCGTCCTGCGTCGTTTGGATGCCTTATTAGAACCTACTAAAGAAGCTGTTTTGGAAGAACTCGCTTTTCAGCGCGATGAAGCAGGCTTTACCGAATGGGATGAAAACGGCTTACGTGAAGCGTCCGGCTATGTGTTTTACAATACCAGCAAATGGACTTTGCAATTGCTTCATAATACCGCCACCAACAGCCAACAAATTTTACTCGCCAATTTTGAAGAATATCTCAACGGCTTTAGTGAAAACGTAAAAGAGATTATTGATAAATTCAAGTTGCGCAGCCAAGTGCGCCATATGGCTACCAAAGATGTGTTGCTCGATGTGCTGGAGAAATTCACATCGTCATATATCAACTTAACACCTTTTGAAAAAGAAGATCCTGAAGGACGTAAATTACCTTCACTTTCAAACCTAGGGATGGGGTATGTTTTTGAAGAATTGATCCGAAAGTTTAACGAGGAAAATAACGAAGAAGCTGGAGAACACTTTACACCACGTGAAGTGATAGAGCTAATGACACACATCATTTTTGATCCTATCAAAGATAGTTTGCCACCCGTTATGACCATTTATGATCCTGCGTGTGGGAGTGGCGGAATGCTAACGGAAGCACAGAATTTTGTAAAAGACGAAGAAGGACTTATTAAAGCAACTGGCGATGTCTATCTCTATGGAAAGGAGATAAACGATGAAACCTATGCCATCTGTAAAAGTGATATGATGATTAAGGGCAACAACCCAGAAAACATTCGTTTGGGCTCCACCTTGTCAACCGATGAATTTGCAGGAACTACCTTTGACTTTATGCTGTCCAATCCGCCCTATGGGAAATCTTGGAGCAGTGAGCAGAAATATATCAAGGACGGAAAAGACGTTATCGATCCACGATTTAGAGTGCTGCTTTCCGATTATTGGGGTGTAGAAGAAGAAGTCGATGCCACGCCACGATCCTCAGATGGGCAATTGCTGTTCTTGATGGAAATGGTCAGCAAGATGAAATCGCTGTCCCAAAGTTCGAGTGGCAGTCGGATTGCGTCGGTACATAATGGTAGTAGTTTGTTTACAGGGGATGCTGGCGGAGGCGAAAGCAACATCCGTCGTTACATCATCGAAAACGACTTGTTGGAGGCCATTGTACAAATGCCCAATAACCTGTTTTATAACACAGGAATTACCACCTACATCTGGATTTTAAGCAATAACAAAACAGCAAACCGAAAAGGGAAAGTTCAACTGATTGACGCTAGTCAATTGTTTAGAAAACTGCGCAAGAACTTAGGAAATAAAAACTGCGAGTTCGCCCCAGAGCATGTTAATACAATAGTAGATATTTATACTAACATGTTAATAAAGCCATCAAATAATCAGGTGGCTGAGCCTGTCGAAGCCCAAGTTTTTGACAATGAAGATTTCGGATATTATAAAGTGACTATTGAACGTCCAAAACGTCTAAAATCCCAGTTTACTACAGAACGTATAGAAAGCCTGCGTTATGATCGCGTATTGCAAGAACCGATGCAATATGCCTACGAAACTTTTGGAGAAAGCGTTTACAAAGATATCGGCGCGCACAGTAAAGCCATTTTGGAATGGTGCGAGCAAAACGATCTCAATCTATCGGCTGCCAATAAAAAGAAGCTGACCCAAAAAGAGACCTGGAAAAAACACCAACACTTATTGAGCCTAGCCAACAAATTAGAAGTTCACTTTGGCGATACCCTATTTTCGGATTTTAACGCTTTTGAAAAAGAAGTCAATGACATCATTAAATCGGAAAAACTGGACGCTTCCGCTTCAGATAAAAAAGCGGTACTCAATGCCGTAAGTTGGTATGATGCCGAAGCTGAAAAGGTAATCAAGAAAAAGGAGAAATTAACGGGCGATAAACTCAAAAAACTCTTGCAACGTTTAGGTTGCGAAGAAGCAGATTTGAAAGACTTCGGTTATTTCCCAACAGACAAGAAAGGAGAATATATAACCTACGAAACCGAAAGCGACCTCCGCGATACCGAAAACGTGCCTTTAAAAGAAAGTATTCACGATTACTTTTTAAAAGAAGTAAAGCCTCACGTTGATGACGCTTGGATCAATTTGGACAATACCAAAATTGGTTACGAAATCAGTTTCAATAAGTATTTCTATAAGCACACGCCATTAAGAAGCATTGAAGCAGTGACTCAAGATATTCTGGACTTGGAGCAGCAGAGTGATGGCTTGATTGCTGAAATATTAAACTTGGTGTAAATGGCGTCAGAAATTTTAATATATCAAACGGAGGACGGGCAAACAAAAATACAGACTCGTTTGGAAAACGAAACCGTTTGGCTCACACAAGCACAAATGGCAGAGCTTTTTGACAAAGCAAAATCGACCATTAGCGAACATATTAAAAATGTTTTCACTGAAGGCGAATTGGTAAAAGAAGCAACTGTTCGGAATTTCCGAACAGTTCAAATGGAAGGTGAACGGACGGTTGAAAGAGAGTTGGAATATTTCAATCTCGATGTTATCATCTCCGTAGGCTATCGGGTTAAAAGTCTTCAAGGCACTAAGTTTCGACAATGGGCGACCGCTCGCTTACGCGAATATATTGTAAAAGGTTTTACAATGAACGACGAAATGCTCAAAGAAGCTGGCGGTGGTAATTATTTTGACGAATTACTGGCGCGCATCCGTGATATACGATCTTCTGAAAAGGTGTTTTGGCGAAAAGTTTTGGATGTTAGAATAATGTTTCAGTTAAAAATATTAAATGTCTGAACCGCTGATTGACCGCTGATTTATATGATGAATATGATTTTGTATATAAATGACTGATAATGATTGAAACAGAATATAAATACTCGGATATTACCTCTAAAATCATTGGAGCGGCTATGAAGGTGCATTCAGCTTTAGGTAATGGATTTCAGGAAGTGATTTATCAACGTGCTTTAGCAATTGAAATGCAAGATTCCAACATTGAGTTTCAAAGAGAATTTGTAATGCCAGTATTCTACAAGAAAATAGAAGTAGGAACACGGCGAGTAGATTTCTTGGTAGAAGAAGTTATAGGGGTAGAATTAAAGGCACTCACTCATTTGGAAGATGTCCATTTGGCCCAAGCCATTAATTATTTAGAAGCTTATGATTTGGAAGTAGGATTACTTATAAATTTTGGTGCGAAAAGCTTAGAGTATAAAAGAATCGTGAATAAGAAATTTAAGCAAGGTCCGAACCACTGATTCTTTTGATTTTTATGATTGCATGATTTTATTTAATATAAAGAATGAAAATACCTAAAACATTAGATGATATAAACTCCTTAATCAACAACCAAGTGGAGGAAAGCTTTCATTTGGAGTACAAGGCAAGTGATGCGCTAAAGAATAATCTAAAAATCGCAAAAGAAGTTAGTGCGATGGCAAATGCCGCTGGCGGAATAATTATCTATGGAATTAAAGAATTTGACGAGAATACTAAACAACATTTACCCGAAAAAACAGATCCTATAGTAAGAACGAATTTTTCAAAAGAAAAATTGGAGCAAATTATAATGAGTAACATCAGTCCTAAGCTGCAGGGATTGCTCATTCATTCCGTTTCTATGGATACGAAGGGAAGGGAAGTTGTTTATGTTGTGGAAATACCTCAAAGTGTTACAGCACATCAGAATACTGTCGACCATAAATATTATATCAGATTTAATTTTGAAGCTGTCCCTATGCTGGATTACCAGATTAGAGATATAATGAATAGGAATAAGCATCCTAAAGTAGAGTTGCTATTTGAAATTGAAAAAACACTTTTTATTGAAAAAACTACCATTCAAGGTTCAGGAAACTCTATTGCAGAAAGACTTATTAATGGGACTCAAATTGAGGAAGAAATAACTGCCCAAACTTTGAAAGTAACTCCAATAAATAATGGGAGTGTAGTTTCAGAGTATATAAATTATTTTGTTCAACTCCCAGAAAACGTTTTAGATCCTGATCGAAGCGGTCATTTATCTAAGGTTAAAGAAGGAGTTCGTCAATTTTATGGAGAAAATACAGTCCAAGATCTTTTAAATGTCAGTATTCACACCCTCGGAAATTACGGACCATCTCGATTTCATCCCCTTTTACCTAAAATGACAGCTGAAACGAAACACATTTCTTTGACAAAGGAAGATATTGATGAAGGTGAAATTACATGGACAGTATATGCTGATAATTCAGAACCGATTTCAGGAACGATTCAATTAGCAGATATACCTCATAAAACTGTTGACGATAGAATAAAATAAAAGACCTGAGAAACTTAAACGAATAATGCCAATTATGGATACCAAAATAAAATCAGAGAAATCAAGCAGATCAAATTGTCTGAACCACTGATTCAAATGATTTTTGTGATTGCTTGTTTAAAGTAGCGAAAGAATAAAAAATATCACTTGAAATTACCTAATAAACTGAAATAGAACAATGTCAATTATAAATACCGAAATAAAATCAGAGAAATCAAGAGAATCACATAAATCAACGGTTCAGACATATGCGCACTATAAAGATTCTGGTGTGGAATGGCTGGGTGAAATTCCTGAGCATTGGGAGGTTAGGAAATTAAGGTTTGAATTCAACCTAGGTAAAGGACTTACTATTACAAAACAGAACTTAATAAATGAAGGTATTTTATGTGTTAATTATGGAGAAATTCATTCTAAATATGGATTTGAACTAGACACTACTAAACATATTTTAAAATGTGTAGATGAAGAATATCTAAGTACTGATCCAAAATCCCTTATAAAAAAAGGAGAGTTTGTGTTTGCTGATACCTCAGAAGATATTGAAGGTTCTGGAAATTTCACTCATTTAAGAAGTGATAATGACATATTTGCTGGGTATCACACCGTAATAGCAAGACCGAAAAACGAAATAATATCTCTATTTTTTGCATTTGTATTTGACTCGCTTTCCTTTAGGAATCAAATAAGGACAAGGATGAAAGGAGTTAAAGTTTATAGTATTACTCAATCGATTTTAAAAGAAACTACAGTTTGGTTTCCGTCCTTAAAAGAACAAACCGCCATCGCCAACTTCCTAGACGACAAAACCACCAAAATAGACCAGGCGATTGCCATTAAACAGCAACAAATAGCCCTGCTTAAAGAACGCCAACAAATCTTGATCCACAAAGCGGTAACACGTGGCTTGGATGATACCGTCGCTTTAAAGGATTCTGGCGTGGAGTGGATTGGGGAGATTCCGGAGCATTGGGAGGTGAAAGCTTTAAAGTTTATATCGAACCTTCAAAGTGGTGAATTTATATCTGCAGAAGATTTTAAGGAAGAAGGTTATCCAGTTTATGGAGGAAATGGATTTAGAGCATATGCTGAAACTTACACTAATGAAGGGTTTTATGCTTTAATTGGTCGTCAGGGAGCATTATGCGGAAATGTAAATTATGCTGAAGGAAAATTCTATGCAACTGAACACGCAGTGGTTGTTTACCCTATTAATAATGAGGATACCCTATGGTTAGGTGAAGCGATAAAAGTGGCTGACTTTAATAGATTATCCCAATCAGCAGCTCAACCTGGAATAGCTGTTGGAGTAATAAAAAACGAAAGATTTCCTTATCCACCATTACAAGAACAAAATCAAATTTCCAAATACATAGAATCCGCTTCCCAAAAAATCGACACCGCCATCGCTATAAAACAGCAGGAGATTGAGAAGTTGAAGGAGTATAAGAGTAGTTTGATAAATAGTGTGGTAACGGGAAAGGTTAGGGTGTGTTAATTATAAAACTTAAAAGATGTCTATAAAAGAGCAAGTTGAAAAGATTGTTATTAAGCGTTGGGAAGAATTAAGAAACCCCAAAAACTTAGTAGGTTTAAACAATATCGAGAAACAAACCAACCAAGGTTATAATGGCAGGCAACTATTGGAGCTATTTCAAAATTGTGAAGATGAAGGAGCTTCAAAAGTTAAAATCCATCTAGATACTGAAAACTGTCTTTTAGAAATAAGCAATGACGGCAATAATTCATTTTCTATAAAGGGGTATGATTCTATTTTGTATCCTGGTCTTTCTTCAAAGGTTTCATCAGGTTACATTGGTAATAAAGGACTTGGGTTTCGTTCGATTATTAACTGGGCAGATAAAATCAGTATCATTAGTAATGATTTCAAAGTGATTTTTGACGAGACATTAAAAAAGGATATTCTATTAAATAAAATCGGGTACACTGAAGCTGAACTGACTGAAATTAGAAAAGAAAGAAAATTAAATTCTGATGTATATCCATTACCTCTTTTGAATTGCTGTAAGATAGAAGATGTAATTGATAGCTCAGATTTCACTACCACTATTTCAATAAGATATAAGTCAGAATATGAAGAGAGAATTATAGAGCAATTAGAATCCATAAGCGAGAAAACTCTTTTATTCTTGCAAAATATAAATACTATTGAAATTGATGGTAATTTTCTAAATAAGACTATTTCAATAACACGTAAAAAAATCTCTGAGAATAATTTGGAGATCGTCCATAACGGTCAAATATATTATGTAATAAGTGATGATGGTATAGTAGATGAAAACTTAATAGAGGATAAAGAGTCAAGCGAGCCTAAGCGTTACAGTGTGAAAATTGCTTATAGCAATGATCTGAATTTTAAAGATAAAGTTTTATACAACTATTTTAAAACTCAAATCCCCTTTGAACTTCCTTTTGTAGCTCACGCAAGTCTAGAATTAGACCAGAATAGAAATCATAGTACAAAATCAGCTGTTAATCCATTTATTTTAGGTAAACTTTTTGATTTACATTTAAAGTTTATTGAGATTTTGAAAGGGAAACATTCAAAATCTTGGTTGCCTTTCCAAACCATCAATAATGATGTGTTTTCTGTTTACGAGCCATATTCTAATATAATTGATAATTATTGGGGTGATTTTGAGGTCTATCCTATTTTATCTGGAAAGTATGTCAACTCTTCTATTGCGAAAAATTTAGGGAATCGGATTGCAGAGTTTATTCATAAAAATAATTTGGAAGCTTATTTTGGAGAACAACTTGTTTATTGTGCATTACCAATAAACCCACAGCAATATGTTGAGAAACCAAAGAATTATAAGGAAATAATTGAAAGGCTTGCAATAAACTTAAATGTAGCTCAGAGAGCAGAATTAGTTGGTTTACTCTTAGATATTTATCCTAATGAACAGTTTTGTGTTTTAATTGATGAGAACAAAAATCTAATCAAAACCAAAGACTATGTTTATACAGATAAAACAGCAGAAAACAAGGGTTTAGAAGTGCCCTATTATTCCAAAATCAGATTTTTAAACCCAGAATTATATATAGTATTATTAGATAAACTTCACTTACAGTCTGAAACTCATAAATCTAGGAGTTTAAAAGATAAATTAGAAAAAATCTCTGATGTTCATTCTTTTGAACCTCAAACGGTTATTAAAAAAATCATAAGTGAAACAACAGAGTATCTCAAAGAGAATGAAAATGATAAGAACAAAATAATAAAGGAGTTCTATCAAAAACTCTTTTATAATTATAAGTTAAGAGCCGAAAACCCATTCTTAGATTATGAGGCTGAAATTCCGTGTCTAAATCAAAATGACCAACTAATAAACATTCAAAGTCTTGTGTTGTCAGAAGAATTTGAAGTCGGCAAGTTGTCTAAGCAAATTTTCGATAAATTGTATGGGAATGAATATACAATTGCAAGCCTGGAAACCTTAGGTTTAGAAAATGATAATTTACGTCAAGTTGAAGAGTTCTTATTATGGTTAGGGATAAATCCTTTCTCAATACTAGAGAGTGCGAAAACTAATATTGATATTGATTTTATTACCTATTGTAACAAAATTTACGATGTTCAAATTAATAATTACAATTTGTATGTAATCAGAAATTTTGATGAAATTTTTAAAAAAGAAAGCGTAAATATCAATAAAGTGATTGCTTGGCTTTCTTTAGATAATAAGTTGAGCAATGTTTTTACTAATTACACAAAGCTATGTTCGGATAGTGAAAAATTGAGTTATAATTATTATGGTCAAAAATTTATTAAACCATTTAAGAATTTTATTTACTACAAATTAACTCAACACTACGATATTCAAAATTATTTAATAACCACTAAAAAGCAAGAATGGTTTAATCCATTTACAATTGATTATGAATTCTTGTCTAACGTTAATAAGGCTTTAGACCGGGCAGAAGTAGATAGAATCCTTTCTTTCTTTGGAGCAAAAAAAGATTTTAATGATTTGAACATTAACTATCTTAAACTTAAAACGCAGGAATTAGCAGAAAGAAATAATGACAAAGGTTCGCAGGTTTTCTATAAAAATTTAGTAGGTCATTATAAGAAAAATGAGCAGTCAATGCTAGGAGTGGATCTTTATGCTAAAGAAGGTAAAGATATAGTGGTTAAAAATTCCAGTCAAATTTACTTCAGTGATAGAATACAGTTGCCAGAATCACTGACAAATAAATTCCCACTGCTATATTATCCTTCACGATCTGGGGGAGCTCGAGCAATTAAAATGTTTGGTTTAAAAAATTTAAACAATCTTGATTTAAAAATAGAAACGGAAGAGGCGAACCTTTCCATTTCTGACGACTTTGAAAAACTGCTTAAAGAAATAAAACCATTCATATTGGCTTTTAGACTGGATAAAATTTCAAAGGAGGATGTGAAAAATGACCAAGTTTTACTTTTAAATAAACTCAAAATCATTTGTTGTAAAGAATTAACCTGTAGACTTGAGGATGAGGTTTTTGCAATAGAACCTTATAATTATGCATATAGCAATAATCAGTTTTACATAAATATCCCAATTGAATCATCAATATCGCAATTAAAACTAAATAAGCAGTTTAGAGATAATTTATCAGATATTTTCCTAAAAGTTTTTGATACTCTTGATGAAAAGAAAACCTTTGAATCTATCATAATGCAATCGAAGGAGGATAACATGTATGATGTCAAGAATGAACTTGCAGAAGGAATTTTTGAAGAAGCCAATATCTTATTGGGAGAAATTAGCGTAAGATTATCTATATGGAAAACAATTTTTAGAATTAAAGGGATTGAAGCAAGTTCTGATTTAAATGAGAATAATATTGAGGATTACATTTTTAAGAAATTCCCGGAATTAACAGACCACCAATTATTCCAATCGGATGATAATTTAAAAGAGCTTTTTCGTATCCGAAGTATTTTCAGTCTTTTAAGAATTGACCTAAAAGAGTACAATGATGTTTCAGATTACAAAATATCATTTGATAAGTTATTTACAAAAGAACTAGTCTTGTTTTATGATGAAAGAAAAAAGAATATCAAAAATCAATTATGGCTTCATCTTTCTACTAATGGAAAAGATGAACAGATCAATTTTATTAAATATTTACATGACATAGAACATTTACTAAATAATTTTTCTTTTAGTCAAATTGAAAACAGTTATGATTTAGTATTAACACTGTCGAATGTTTTAAAAGAGAAAATTCCCTTTATGAGATTTGATTTAGAGTATGAAGACTATCCAGAATATGATTCTATTGAAAGTGAAAACATAAAGCATTTTTCTGAAGATGAAATCCTAGATATAAGGAGAAGTGAGGAACTCAATAGTTTAAGTTATTTCGAAGGACAGATTGACTATATAAAATCTCAATTAAATAAAAAACAGGTTCAATTAAGAGAAGAAAGTAATAATGTTGATTTTAATTTAGATATAAATCAACCTTCTGAGTTAATTGAAGAATTTGAAGTTGTTATCAATCCTAATGGCGGTTGGAAGCAAGGAGGTAATGGTCTTTGGCTAGGTAATAAAACTGAATTATCTTCTAATCAAAAGAAAATTTTAGGTAATACTGTTGAAGAAATTGTAAAGAAATATTTAACAGAAAGGCCATTATTGTATAACAAAGTTGAGCTTATCGCTAAAACTAATGAGAGCGAACATTATGATATAAAATACTATGATGTAAATCACAAGCAAATGAGGTACGTAGAGAGCAAGTATTATAATGGATCGTCATTTATTCTTTCACGAGATGAGATGGAATACGGTTTGAAAAACGCTAAACAGTATGAAATTTGGCTTGTAAATAAGGATTCCAAAATATTTGTTATTAAAGACATTAATAATCTAGGTCAGCTCCAACCATTAAAATATAGAGTCGAAATTAAGTTAAAAGAATATGCAATCCAAGACTAACGAACAAGCCCTAGAATCCACCATAGAAAAACAACTAACCGGCACAACACTAGAAACCATTAAGTCTAACGTCTATCTGTTGAAGGGGTCAATGAATCTGGCGAAAAGTATCGTCGCTTTTAATAAAACGTACAAAGCCATTTGTCAAACAGTGAGAGATGGTGAAGTCGGGAGGTTTAGGAGCAATGGTGTTAACGAAGGCTAAATACAAAATAGTAAAATTAGACTTCATGCTATTTTACTTTTTACAACAAAAGTAAAATAGACAAGTTCTGTAATGTCGTTTTTTTTATTTTAGTAAAATAATAATAGATGTAAATTTACTTTTAATGAATAATTACAAATCAGGCGGCTATCAGCAACAAGGCTATTACAAAAGTTTTAAACCTACTTTTATAAATAAGGAGTGGAATATTACCGATATGCAGGTGTTGCAGTTGCTTAGTCAGGCTGACCGGCATTTGGGGCGTTTGGATATGTATTCAGAGTATGTGCACATTGAATTGTTTATTCAGATGCACATTGCTAAGGAAGCTGTGCAGTCGTCAAAAATTGAAGGCACACAAACCAATATTAAAGATGCTTTTTTAGCCAAAGAGGATATTATTTCAGAAAAGCGAAACGACTGGGAAGAGGTTCAAAATTATATTCAGGCCATGAAGCAAGCAGTTGATTTGTTACATCGGTTGCCATTTTCGTCCCGTTTAATCAAACAAACGCATAAAATTTTATTGCATGGTGTGCGGGGAGAACATAAGATGCCAGGAGAATACCGTCACAGCCAGAATTGGATTGGAGGCGCAAGTATTAATGATGCCGTTTTTGTACCTCCTATACATAGCGATGTTAATGATTTGATGTCCGATATCGAAAAATTTGCCAATGATGATAGCAACCCATTGCCCGACCTCCTCAAGGTAGCACTCATCCATTACCAGTTTGAAACAGTTCATCCGTTTCTTGATGGAAACGGACGAGTGGGGCGTTTGTTAATCACATTGTATTTAGTCAATAAAGGAATTCTAAAACAACCCATTCTCTATCTGTCCGATTTTTTTGAAAAGAACAGAAGTCTTTATTATGATAATTTAATGCGTGTCCGAACCCACAATGATTTGAATCAGTGGTTCAAGTTTTTTCTTACAGGCGTTATTGAAACTGCAAAAAATGGTGTAAAGACATTTGATGGCATTTTGCGATTGCAAAAGGAAATCGATGGAAAGCTTAAAGATATTGGAGCGCGAAGTGGCGATGCCTATAAAGTAGTACAATATTTATATACCAATCCAATTATCGAAGCTCAGAAAGTAAGCGAGATAACAGGAAAATCACTGAGACCAGCTTATAACCTCATAAAAGTTTTGGAAGACCTAGACATCATAACCGAAATAACAGGGGCACAGCGTGGAAGATTATACCTTTTTAAGGACTATATGTCGTTGTTCAATGATTAATAGAAATTAAAAAACCTATATTAAGAAATACCCAATTCACACAATTATGCATAGCCAAACCAACGAACAAGCCCTAGAATCCACCATAGAAAAACAACTAACAGGAACAACACTTGAAACTCTAAAAGCCGAGGGTCTTTCTATTGGCGGGGTCAATGAATCTGGCGAAATGTATCGTGCGGGTAACGGCTATTATATAGGGCAAGCAAATCATTTTAATGCACAATTTGCCATAGACGAAACCTTCTTTTGGCAGTTTTTGAAAGCCACCCAAAAGGAAGAGCTCGAGAAAATCCAACGTCAGAGCGATTGGAAACTAAAAATCCTCAATCGTTATGACCGTATGGTCAAAAAGTACGGCATCCTTCATCTACTCAAAAAGGGATTGGATGTGGACGATGCGCATTTTACCTTGTTTTATGTGCTGCCATTGGCGAGTAGTAGTAAAACGGTAAAAGACAACTTTGAGCAAAATAAGTTCAGCGTTACGAGGCAGTTGCGATACTCTGTGGATAACCCACGTGAAGAAATCGATATGGTGCTGTTTGTAAATGGTCTGCCATTAGTGACCATGGAATTAAAAAATCAGTGGACAGGCCAAAATGCGAGAGTTCACGGTCAACAGCAATACAAAACCCAACGCGACACCACTCAGCCACTACTGCAATTTGCTAGAAGTATGGTGCACTTTGCCGTAGATACCGACGAGGCGTATATGACGACCAAACTCAATGGCAGAAGCACATTCTTTCTTCCGTTTAATAAAGGCAACAATCACGGAAAAGGCAATCCTACAAATCCGTTGGGCCACAAAACGGCCTATTTATGGGAAGAGGTGTTTACTAGAAAAAGCTTAGCAAATATCATTCAGCACTTTGTGCGATTGGATGGTACTAAGAAAGATACACTCAATTCGCGCACCTTATTTTTCCCACGGTACCACCAAATGGATGTCGTTCGTGGTATTTTAGAGCACGCCAGTAAAGTAGGTGTAGGGCAAACCTATCTTATTCAGCATTCGGCAGGATCTGGAAAGTCAAACTCGATTACCTGGGCAGCCTATCAATTGATAGAAACCTATCCAGAAAACGAAAGTGTACCTGGAAGTAGAGGCATAGATCATCCTTTGTTCGATTCGGTTATTGTGGTTACCGACAGGCGGTTATTGGACAAACAATTGCGAGATAATATCAAGGAGTTTTCCGAAGTAAAAAATATTGTCGCTCCCGCCTATTCATCTAAAGAATTACGCGACAGTCTGGAGCAAGGCAAAAAGATCATCATCACGACCATTCAAAAATTTCCATTCATCGTTGAGGGCATCGCAGATTTGAGTGATAAGCGTTTTGCCGTTATTATAGACGAGGCGCACAGTAGTCAAAGCGGTACAGCCCATGACAAAATGAATGCAGCAATGGGGCAACAACCGGATGCCGACGAGGAAATGGATGTGCAGGACAAAATCATCCTTGCCATGCAAGCGCGTAAAATGCGGGGCAATGCCTCATATATGGCATTTACCGCAACCCCCAAAGCTATCACTTTAGAAAAGTTTGGGATGCAGCAGGAAGATGGGAGTTTTAAACCCTTCCATCTCTATTCAATGAAACAGGCAATAGAAGAAGGTTTTATTTTGGATGTCCTTGCCAATTACACCACCCTGAAAAGCTATTATGAAATAGAGAAATCCATTGAGGATAACCCGCTGTTTGATACAGGAAAAGCGCAAAAGAAATTGCGCGCCTTTGTAGAACAACACCAACAAACCATTCACACCAAAGCAGAGATTATTCTCGATCATTTTATTCCACAAATTGTCAATCAAAAGCGATTAAAAGGCAAAGCGAAGGCGATGGTGGTAACACAGAGTATAGAATCTGCTATAAAATATTATAAATCGTTAACACGAATATTGGAGGACAAAGGCAATCCGTTTAAAGTGGTCATTGCTTTTTCTGGCACTAAAACCATTGACGGCATAGATTATACCGAATCAGAAATGAATGGCTTTGCAGATAAAGACACCGCAGATAAATTCAATGAGGACGACTACCGCATGTTGGTCGTTGCCAATAAATACCTCACCGGCTTTGATCAACCTAAACTTTGCGCCATGTATGTGGATAAAAAACTTCAGGGCGTCATGGCAGTTCAGGCATTATCACGATTAAACCGTTCGGCAGATAAGCTGGGCAAGCGTACGGAAGATCTTTTTATCCTCGATTTCTTTAACTCTACTGATGATATCAAAACCTCTTTTGATCCTTTCTATACGGCCACCTCTTTGAGTGAAGCTACAGATGTCAATGTATTACACGAATTAAAAAACGTGCTGGATGAGGTAGGTGTTTACGAATGGGCTGAGGTTGAGAATTTCAATGAGCTGTTTTTTCAAAAAGTAGATGCGGAATTGTTGAGTCCGATTATTGATACGGCTGCAGAGCGTTTTAAAACTGAGTTAGATTTAGAAGAGGAAGACAAAGCCGATTTTAAAATTAAAGCTAAGCAGTTCGTAAAGATTTATGGGCAAATGGCATCCATTCTAGAATTTGAAATGCTGCCTTGGGAAAAGCTGTTTTGGTTCTTGAAATTCTTAATTCCAAAGCTGCCCATCACAGATCCTAATATCGATGGTATGGACGAATTATTAAATTCGGTCGACTTATCAACCTATGGATTAGAGCGCGTAAAACTGAACCACAGTATCAGTTTAGACGATTCAGAATCCCAATTAGATCCACAAAACCCATCACCTCGTGGTGCTTATGGTGGCGAGGAAGAAAGAGACCCGTTGGAATTGATTATTCAATCCTTCAACGAACGCTGGTTTCAAGGTTGGGAAGCCACTCCAGATGATCAACGATTGAAATTTATTAGCCTAAGCAAATCCATTCAGGCCCATCCAGATTTTCAAACGAAAGTTGCCGAAAACCACGACGCGCAAAACAAAGATTTGGCATTCCGAAAAATCCTAGATGATGTAATGTCCAAACAGCGCAAACAGGAATTAGATCTCTATCGCTTATATGCCAAAGACGAAACCTTTTATCAGGCATTTTTTGATACGATGAAGCGGATGGCTAGTGTGAGTGGTTTATAAAGATCTCAGATTGTGATTTCAAATAAAAATAATTTACTGATCTTATAGTGTGCCAGAAAGAGTAGAGAAGTGAACCGTAATAATAAAGAAATTCATTTAAAACCAGTATTTCGATATTCCCGCCGGACTGTCAAAGAAATTGAATTTTTTGTGATAAGCACTTGGTTTACGTTTGATTCAGTTGTCGAGTAATAATTCATAATGGATTTTTAGAATACTGAGTACGATAAAATATTCGGTTTGGTTTTTACTTATATCTAATTTTAATAGCAATTGTAGTTAATTGATTAGGAAAACAATATGTTTGAAGGATAAGAGAAATAGCTGCATTCAGTTGCGTCTATTCAATTATTGTATGTAATTAGAATAAAGCTTTGACTTTACATTTTAATATTTCAATAACAATAAATAATATTTTTAATTAAAATCATAACGAATGAAAAAACAATTAGTTATACTATTTTTACTAGTCATAAGTTCTACCTCGTGTATTTCACAAATTAATAGCAAGTTAACAATAGAAGGCACTAATATTTGGATTAGAGAGTATCCTACTACTGGTGATATAATTATGAAGTTAAATGAGGGGGATGTATGTGATGTCTTAAAAAAGGATAAAAAAGATACGATAGGAGGAATTACAGACTATTGGTATAAAATTAAATTTAATAACCAAATTGGATGGGTTTTTGGAAGTCAGACTTCTATTAAACAAAATAAAAAATTAATAAAACCTCTGAAAAATTTCGGTATAAAATATGAGGAAGGTCTAGATATAAAAATAATAAATAAAGTTTTATTTCATGAAGAAGATGTCTATGAAGCTAGGATTCTTTTCGAATATGCTTACTCAGATAAAAAACCTCCATTAACATTTGTTTATGTATCTCAAGAATCAGCAGGGCCGTATTTTTTTGTCGTAAATAAATCAATAAATTTTAATGAACTAAAAGAAAAAGTATCGAACGACTGGTCAGGCGCATTCTCAGAAGAATTTTCGACTTTAATCCCCTCAGATATTATTCAAATAACAAAGGAAGGAATTTTTGTTGACGTAAATTACGATACAACAATGTATGCCACCCTTATTTACAATATTGATGGCAGAGGTTTTATAACTGAATCCGAACAAAATGAATTCTTTATAAATAAGAAGACTACCGCTTTGGAGAGTTTTGATTTTTATGAAACCCAAGATTTAAGAAAAATTAAAGGAAATATATCTCAGGGCGATAATATTATAATTGAGTCTACAAGTTCATACCCTTTTTTTTATGGTGGTATCTTTAAAATTAGAACAGAAAAAGGAGAAATCGGTTGGATTGAAATGAAATTA
Source organism: Gelidibacter sp. (assembly GCF_053579655.1). NCBI lineage: Bacteria > Pseudomonadati > Bacteroidota > Flavobacteriia > Flavobacteriales > Flavobacteriaceae > Gelidibacter > Gelidibacter sp. Next base: position 18,996 of record NZ_JBMDWE010000053.1, read on the forward strand.
TTCCCTGGACAACCATTAGAAAATACGCCTCGATTACATGATGTTGAATCCTTTGCGTGGTAAAAAAATACATAGAACAATAAAAATGGAGAATATGGCAGATAGTGATAAATTAGAATGCAGTGGCTATTTAAAACATTGTAGTTAAATGAAAATTTCTAGTGCTTATAAACCAAAAGCATCTGCTGGCGCTCGTTTGTAAAGAGTACACGCTACCAAAGTTGGTAAAACGAAAATCGTTATTATTTTGAAGGGGCAGGTAATAAGGAGTTCGTCAGTCGTTCCATTTTGTTCCATAAAACATATCTGCAAGCCACTTCATCCTTTCCACGTCATTGCGAGCAACGCGAAGCAATCTCATGATCAATACTACCTCTTAAGTTATAGGCTTGCATATACTATAAATAGTACCACTGCGGCGGCACGTCCTCGTTTGGTACTATTTATTTGTTTTATTTCACACATTCTCTCCTTCCTCACCCGCAGCTACTTTTGTGCCCAAACCCAATAAGGTTTCGCTTCGCGAGTTTTTTTGTTGGGCACAACCGCTGCTTCATGTTATGCGAGCCTGCGGGTCGCTTCGGGCTGATCGGGCTGTCACGATTTTTGCAATACCCCATTTGCCTGCAGTCGCTTCATTTCAGACCCTCGTGCCTCATGCCTTCATTCAGCCACTTCGGCAACCCGCGCAAGCGTAGCTCATTTATTACACTCTACGTCACATCCCTTCTTCATTACGCAATACAAACCTTTAAGTTCAATTCATTTTTAACACCAAATTTAGCATCAGGTAATCCACCACACCGATTGCGTAAAGGTATTGCTCCCTTTCGGGGCTGTCAACGTTACGTTTCACGCAATCGCTACCCTTGCCTTTGCCACTTCCGAAGCAAAAAAATCGCGCCAGCCCTGCCGTAAACCGTAGGCGTCTGCCGCCCTCATACTTCGGGCTAATGCAGCCACCACCCTCGCTCAACTCGCAGCCGGCTCGCGCCTTTTGATTACCTGCCTAGGCTAATTCATCATAATTGAGTTTTAAGCAATTTTAGAGAATTACATTTGAGGATTCTGAACACGTTGATTGTTCTTTTCAAGATATTGGAATAGATTATCTGGCATTTTGTCCTTAAAGTCCTTAGTGGGTAAAGAAGGTTGATGTAAATATTGAAAAAAGAATGATGCAAAAATCATACTGCCAAGTTTCTACTACTTCACGGCTCAAGTCTTGGTTCTTGATTCTAAAAGCAACGCGGTCTTAAATCTATTGTTAAACTTTAAAAACCATAGTTTCTACTTTCTTACGA
>NZ_JBMDWE010000054.1:0-19315 GCF_053579655.1 Gelidibacter sp.
ATCGCCCTTTAAAATGTCCCGTTGTAAAAAAGCACTTCCGGTTGCCGGAATACCATTGAGTTCATTGAATGCATTCATAAAGGTTCTGACGCCGGCATCTTGAGCTGCCTTAAATGGTGGCAACAATACATTGTACAAAGTCGAGGTTCCAACATCTACCGTATTGTAATCTCTTCCAGCTTCAGCAAAACCGTAGCCGACAAAATGTTTTGCGCAGGCTGCAATGGTATTCGCCAAAGACAAATCGTCTCCTTGAAAGCCTTCCACACGCGCTTTAGCAATCAACGAAGCCAAATACGGATCTTCTCCTGCGCCTTCCATAACACGTCCCCAACGGGCATCTCGTGAAATATCGACCATGGGTGCAAAAGTCCAGTTGATCCCTGATGCTGAGGCTTCTTCTGCTGCAACTCGCGCGGATAGCTTTATCGCTTCCAAATCCCAACTAGCAGCTTCTGCCAACGGAATGGGGCTGATGGTTTTATAACCATGAATGACATCAAAACCTATAATCAGCGGAATGCCCAAACGCGTTTCTTCAACCGCTATTTTTTGCACCTGTCTAACTTCCTTAACCCCTCTTACATTGAGCATGGAACCTACCCAACCTTTTTTGAGATGTTCGTACTTATTGGCGGCATCGCCATGAGCTGGCGCAGGACCTGTAACGTCCCAAAAGCCGTTGTACTGGTTCATTTGTCCAATCTTTTCTTCCAAGGTCATTTTCGCCAAAAGCGCATTCACTTTCAACGCAATAGAATCTACTTCCTTAGTGAAAACTGTGTTCTGGTCGCTACTGTTAGCGTTGGCTTCTCCAAAAGAAACCAACACTGTCAGCAGACTGCTACTAATCATTATAATTAAAAAGTTCTTCATTTTTATTGGTATACTTTTACATAATCAATTTCTAATGTCGATGCCGTAAAATTAGGATCGATTGCTCCACCAAAATTTCCGCCCATTGCCACATTCAGAATCAAAAAGAAATCTGCATTGAATGGTGTGTCAGCGGTATTTGGAAACTTATGATACACTTGATTGTCAACTAAAAATGTAATGAAATCTGGCGTCCATTCTACACTGTAGTTATGGAATTCAGTTGATGCGGTAGGAACAGTTGTACGTTTTCCAACGCCGTTACCACCGGAATTCCCAGGATAATGTAAGGTAGAATGAATGGTGTTTTGGTCATTCCCGACATGCTCCATGATATCAATTTCGCCACAAGTAGGCCATGAGACCGTGGTGTAATTTTGTCCTAACATCCAAATGGCTGGCCAAGTACCTCCTCCAGAAGGAAGCTTCGCCCTGACTTCTACTCTACCGTAGGTAAATGCAAATATGCCATCCGTTTTTATTCTTGAAGAAATGTATCCTCCATTTTCAGCCTTAGCGGTGATTTTTAAAATACCATCTTCAATCTTGACATTATCAGGACTCTTAGTGTAGGTTTGCGATTCGCTATTGCCCCAACCATTATCGCCTTTGCCAAGATCATAAGTCCACTTTAAAGGATCTGGTGCACCATCTACATCAAAAGTGTCTTCCCATATCAAATCATTATAGATTGTAGTGAACGCTTCGTCCTGCTTAGGTTCTTCTGAGGTAATGATAAACCACCAATTAAAATTGCCATTTCCATCTGCCGTGGTCAAAATCAGTTCATTTGGGACAGATCTATCAAATATTCTGTATTGGTGATTACCGCCGGTATAATACCCGATAAATCCAATCCCAGATAGGGTAATAGTTTCTGATCCACCTGGCGCACTGATTTGCCAGTTTTGAGTATAATCGCTGTAAGGATAGTTGGAGACATCATCTCCATTTACTGTGCCACCACCAGGACCATTTAGCTCGTCTATCAAATTTTTACGACCAAAGACGGTACCGCTTGTATCAGTAACAGGATCGTCATTCGTGTTATTGGTAATGTGGGTAAAAGTGCCATCACTATTAAAAATATAACGATCGTCGTACATGCCTAAGCCAGCTTTTTCTTCTGGTCCAGCGCCATACCATTCGACTGGAATATTTCCACCAACAGGACCAAGTCCAAAGTGACCTGCTTGTTCTGATTTGATGCGCCAAGTTTTACTGCCATCGCCATACAAAAGTTGCAACAAGTCCGCTGGAGGTGAATAGTCCACAAACACCTCTACTTGAATGGCGGTTGATGTAGATATGCCGCCAGTTCCATAGGCAACTACTGCAACTTCATAAGTAAATACTCCAGAATTTGCACTTGTAAATGGAATTGAGGCTATCCCAGTTTGTGATATTTGCTGACTGCCTGGAGTCACAAATTTATAGGTTAAGGCATTATCAGCCTTAGCCATAAATTTAACCACTCCGGTCCCATCACCAAAAGGATTCTCACTATCTACACCAACAATCTCCGAAACTACTTCCAGATTTGTCGGCGCTGTAATAGCTCCTATACTAATATCGTCATCTTGACACCCCACCATCATTGCGGCGGTAGTCATCAGAAAGACATATAAATATTTTAGATTTTTCATACTTCTATTTTTTTATTTCTAATTATGAAAATAAAGATTGTCTATATAAACGGTTGCGCCTGATGACTCAAAGAGCAATTGCGTAATTCCCGAACGATCTGTTGTAAAATCTGATAAAGGTATTTCTACACTCACCCATTTTCCTATGACGACAGTTGATAAGTGTTCTATATCTTCTTTTAAAGGGTCGCCATCACCATGACTGGTATTCACCAATTTTAGTCCCAATGATGAGGCATCTGGAGTCCAATAGTCAAAATGTACATACGTCATAGCAGATACATTTGTTGGGGCGTCATAACTGGTTACGATGCCTGTATAGTTTAACAATTCGTATTTCCATGTCGCATTACCATCAATGGTTACTTCAGTCAATTTAGTTGTTTGAGACCAATTAGGGTTCAGCTCGCTAATGCCAACATTGGTATAAGCATCACTATAAATTGAAATCACATTGGCAGCCGCTAAAGTTGGTGTTGGTGCCGCTGCATCAGGTGCTGTTGGAACTGAAGACTTCTTATAAAAATAGAGGTTGTCAATAAATATAGTTCCTCCACCAGGAGTTCCAACAAGTTTGAATTGGTGAATGTCACTCATGGAAAGTCCTTGACTTGTAAACTCAGACAGCGGAATGTCGTAACTATTCCATTGTCCTGCCACAAGATTCTTCTTAACGAATTTTTCGCCAGTGGTGATACTTATTGGAAAAATATCAAAAGCCAAATTCTCATCTGCCGTCCAAACATCGACATGTAAAAACTCCATCTCAGATGCATCTGCGGAAGCGCCAAACTGAATCCCTTGATAATTTAAATTTCCGTATTGAATAATATGATCGCCATTGATGTCCATTTGATGGTAGGTTGTTGATTGACCCCAATTCGGATAAAAATCTGTTCCCACAATATTATCATAGACATCACTGAATATTGAAATGACATCAGCTGCTGCTCTATTGGGCTGCTTTGGTGCTGCCTGTAGAGGTTGCAGGATTTCGATGACTTCAAACTCTTCTGTATATGAAGCCGTTTCAATAGCCGCGCTGAATGCTGTAACGGTTATCGTATAGGTGCCAGCCTCTTGATAGGTGTGCGTTGTAGTTTCATTATTATTCGACATCACCGGATCACTGCCATCACCAAAATTGACGCTATAGCTCAAGGCGAAATCTGCAGAAGCCGTAACATTGACAGTTTTTGAAATAGCACCATCATTTGCGATGGTCACCATTAAATTTTGAGGTGCCTTAAAAGAAACCACTATAAGTTGGCTAACGACCGTTTTAAGCCCGTTTAATCCATTGGCCGTAATTGTTGCCGTGTAGGTACCTTCTTCATAAGTATGTTGCAAACTTTTTCCAGCTGGCATCACTCCAGAAGGCTCTGAATTATCTCCAAATGCCACGCTAAAACTAACCGCGCCTTCACCTATTGGTGTAATGGTGACTGCTCCAGTGTTATCCTGGCTTACAGTCACTGAAGCTGAGACGTTCGATGGCGGGTCAATATTGTTAACAAAATCTGTATTGACATCATCCTGTGAGCAACCGAAAATTGTCAACAAAATCAGACTTAAACTACATATATATTTTACTGTTTTCATTTCTTTATTTTTTAGTATCCATCATTTTGAGTCAACCCAGAAATATCTATTTCTCGCTGCGGAATTGGAAAAAGTCCTTTTGTTGCCGGATTATAACCTTTACTGCTTAATACACCAGCAGCCTGGCCTGTTCTTACTAAATCGAAAAAACGATCGCCTTCCATACCGAGTTCTAAGCGCCTTTCGTCCCAAATGGCCTGAACGGTTGCAGTGACCCTGTGATTTTGATTACCGAACGCCCTATCACGCACGCGATCTAAATAGATTTGTGCTAACGCTTGATTTGGAGAAGATGCTCTTAAGTTTGCTTCTGCTGCCATTAACAACACTTCTGAATAACGAATGGTACGTTGGTTGTTTTCGTAGTTCAATTCTGGTTGACCACTGGTTTGTCCTTTTCTTGGCAAATACTTTTTATTATAGAACCCTGTGTTTTTGAAAGGTGCCTCTTGATAAGTCACATTTAAACTCGGATTATTTTTAGCGTAAGCTTCCACATTAAAAGTTGTGGCATCCTTTCTTTGATCTCCATCTTCATAGGCTGCTGCCAAGTCTTGAGTAGGTAAGTTTGTACTCCAACCTGAATTATAAGGCATATTTGCGGTCCCATTGAACCCTCTTACACCATTTTGTTGTACGGCAAAATTACCTTGACCTCTGGTAGTACCTCCCCAATTATAATAAGGTTGGCCATTAGAATATTGAACTTCGTACACCGATTCTGGACCATTTTCTCCTTCCAATAAAAAGATGCTATCGAAATTGGACACCAAACTAAACGGACCATCTACAACACTTTGAAGTACTGGGACCGCTTCGTTAAATTTCTCTTGATATAAATACACTTTTCCTAATAAGGCTTGAGCTGCATATTTTGTAATTCGTCCTTTTTGTGATTGAGCCGTTGGCAAAACACTAATGGCATGAATCAAATCTTTTTCCATTTGCGCATACACTTCAGCTTTTGGAGATCTCTGTAACGTGCCAAAATCTGAAAGACCTAATTTATGATCCGTAAACAAAACAACATCGCCAAACATTTTAACTAAATTGAAATAGTAAAAAGCTCTTAAGAAATGAATCTCGCCATACAATGCTTCTTTACCATTAAAATTTACCGTGTTTCCTAAAAGATTTACATCTTTATAGCCTATTAAATAATTGGTTCTATTGACGCCTTCATAAGCAGATACCCATAAATCCTGTAATATGCTATTGTTAGTCAAAATGGTATAATCATCCATTTGTTGATAGGCGATTACGTCGGAAGCATTTTCGCCACCTGCCACAGAATTATCTGAAGAAACGTCTCCAACAACAATCACTTGATTTAACCATTGTGTTGGCGAATAACAACTCACAGCCATGGCCTGATAATCGGCCTCTGATTGCAAATAATCCAACTCGGTGACCTGGTACTCATCATGTGGATCAAACTCAACCACATCCGAACACCCCATAAAGATTGAAAGTATGATGATTAACCCTATACTAATTTTTATATTTTTCATACTAATTTATTTTAGTTGTTAAAATTTAAGGTCTAAACCAATTAAAAATGTTCTTGCTTGTGGATAAGCTCCTCTATCTATGCCTGTATCTAAAATACCTCCAGATATTTCAGGGTCGTAGCCTGTATATTCAGTAAGTGTCAATAGGTTTTTAGCTTGGGCATATATGCGTACTTGACTAAATCCTGTATTTAAGCTTTCTGGTATGGTATAACCTAAAATCAAACTTTTAATTTTGATAAAACTCCCATCTTCCACATAGCGGTCAGAGACCCTGATATTACTGTTCGTATCTGCAAAAGTATATCGTGGATGGGCAGCATTATTAGTTGTTCCTTCGCCAGTCCATCTGTTTAAAATGCTTCTGTCTTTGTTGGTAAACTGCGCATTACGTTCGTAGGCGCGGTAAATATCATTACCTACCGAGGCATACGTAAACATGTTAAAATCGAAGTTTTTATATTCAAACCCTAAATTCCAACCAATATTAAATTTCGGAAACGGATCGCCAATTTTCGTTTTATCTTCATCGTTAATAATGCCATCATTATTAGTATCCACAAAACGAATATCTCCTAATTGCGCTCCTGTTTGTGTCGCATGAGCATCAATTTCGGCTTGGTTTTGAAATAAACCGTTCGTTTTATACCCGTAAAAATAACCCGGTGTAAAGCCCTTTTGGAAACGTGTGGCCAATTGGCTTTGCCCATTAAAATAAGAGCCTCCGGCTATAAATGCCGTACCGTCTTTATTTGTTGCGGTCACTAAATTTTTTGAGGATGTAAAGGTGAATGAGGTATTGAATTTTAATGCTCTAGCAACACTGTTCCTGTACCCTACAGTTAAGTCTATACCTTTACTTTCTGTACTTCCAATATTAGATTTTACAGGCTCTGAAGTACCTGCATATAGTGGAGGTGCATCTGTAAACAATAAGCCTTTGACAGATTTGTTGAAATAATCAACAGTTAAAGATAAATTGTCAAATAAAGTGGCATCAAAACCGAAATTGTATTGTGTCTGTTCTTCCCAACTTAAGAATGGATTACTGAATGAGTTTACAGTTGCTCCAGAAACAAATTCAGTTCCGAAGGTATACCCATTGCTATTTGCTGTTGAATTGTAACTTGGTCCACCAATAGTAATGCTAACATACTGGGGATCTACGTTTTCGTTTCCAACGGTACCATAACTCCCTCTTAATTTCAAGAAATTAATGGCATCATAATTAAAGAAGTCTTCGTTGGTTACTACCCATCCTAAAGATCCGGCATAAAAGTTTGCGAATTTATTATCTGTACCAAAAGCTATTGATCCATCGCGTCGCGCAGAAAATGATGCTAAATACTTACTTTCATAATCGTAATTTATTCGACTAAAGTAAGATAGGTTTCTTCTTTCTAAATTCTGACTGCTATAGCCGGTATAGGCATCCGTATTAAATTTAGTATTGATCCCTGTAGCTGAGCTTATATCTGCCCAAGCCCACGAATTGTCCCTAACATCCTGTCTTGTAGTCCCCATTTCATCACCTGTTGATTGACTTCTGGAGATTCCTAAAACTGCATCAAAATTATGGCTGTCTTTTAAAGTAAAATGATAACTCGCAAAAGTTTCAAATGTATAGTTGAAATTGGAGACTTTCCTTTCAGTAACACTGTTATGAAACGATGGAATGATGCTTGTGGTCCCATCGCCATTATCAACCTCTTGTGTCTTAACAGTACCATCTGAATTGTAATCACTGGACACATTATTAGGTCCATAATAGGCTAAGGGTGAAAAGCTTTTGCTGGCTTGATCCCATTTGGTATAACCCAAACGTGAGGTAACTTTAAGGTTGTCCAATATATCGTATTGCAATTCAAATTTACCATAAAGCTTATCCCCATTATTTTTGTTATAGGTGTCCTTTAAGCTCTGAACCGGATTAAATATTTCAGACAATAACAAGTTACTGTATCCATAAGTAGCAAAATCATTTGGATTTTTATTATATGGAGACACCGTAGGGTCAAAATTTATAGCGTTGCCTAGGATGGAATTAAAGGAATTCTCTGCAATACTTTGATTTTTAATGTTTGCATAACTTGTATTAACTATAAACTTCAATTTAGACGTTAACTGAAAATCAATGTTCGCCGTGAAGTTCAATCTATTAAAATTAGATTTATCACTACCGCCAACAATACCTCCTTGACTCAAATAGCCCGTAGATAAAAAATAACCTACTTTTTCTGAACCACCTCTGGCAGAAAAAGTGTACGAATTTATTTCGGCATCTTTAAAGACTTCATCTTGCCAATCGGTGCCGATTCCTAAAGCAGAAATATCCGGAAAGATTAAATTACCTCCAGACACCACACTACCTTCATTAATGATAGCAGCATATTCTGAAGCATTTAATAATCCGATTTTTCTATCCACAGATTGGAAACCTGTATAAGCATTAAATGAAAATTCTGTCTTCTCATTGTTTCTACCACCTTTAGTGGTCACCACAATAACACCATTTCCACCTTTTACACCATAAATGGCTGTTGAAGCTGCATCTTTTAAAATGTTTATGGATTGAATATCTGCAGAATTTATGGAGTTTAAATCATAGAGGGTCTGAGGTACACCATCAATAATAACGACAGGGTCTGTACCCGTAAACGAAGGAATACCTCGCACTAATACCGTTGGTTTACTTCCTGGTGATCCACTTTGAATAACCGCAACACCTGAGGCATTACCTTGAAGAGCCTCTTCAACTCTTAACGGTTTTAAGTTTTCAATAGTTTCGGATTTTACAGTTGAAATGGCACCAGAAACATCTGTAACTTTTTGCGTACCGTAGCCAATGACTACAATTTCATCCAGGGCTTCTGCGTCTTCTCTTAACAAAATGGTCATAGGTTGATCATTCAAAACCTTTACTTCTTGATTTTGATACCCTACATAAGAGAACACTAAAATTGAATTAATGCCAACAGCATCCATATTGAAGTTACCATCAAAATCTGTCGAAACACCTTTTGAGGTATTCTTAACAATGACATTGACTCCAATAAGAGGTTGGCCACTTGCTAAATCCTTTACATTCCCTTTAACATTAATTGTTTGACCAAATGTTAAGGCTGTAGAAAGGAGAATTAAAAATGAGAGAAATTTTGTTATCATAGTTTAAGACTTTATATGATAAACTTAATTAAATCAACTATCAAAAAGTCAAATATGACCACAACAATGAGCATACACTTCAGAAATTTATTAATTTTTTTAAGATAAATTTATGATTTGTCATATTTGACTGCGATTACCGATGTCATAACAAGTCCGCCACTAAATCGAAATAGTAGTCTATAAAAATGATTTGTTGTGGTAATGTATGGGTAAAAAATAGAGGTGTTGTGGCTTTACAGTTCCAGGATATAATTTGTTAAGCTCGTTTCATGGGTTAAATCCATTTTTTTTCGCAAACGGTACCTTTTGACCTCCACACTTCTCGGGGAAATGTTTAACAGTGGTGCAATTTCCTTAGAAGAAAGATTTAGGCGTAGATATGCGCATAATTTAAGATCGTCTGGCGTAAGTTTTGGATGTTTGGCTTTTACCTTTTTCAAAAAATCTTTGTCGGCATTATTGAAGGCTTCCTGAAAAAACTTCCAATCATCCGTCGTGTTGATGTGTTTATCAATAATCTTGATAACGGGTTTCACGCTCTTTTGATCTTCCTTACCTTTTAATTCTTCTTTAATTTGGTTCAAGAATTCATTCTTTTTGATCAAACTCATGGTAGAGATTGCCAATTCCCTGTTTTTATTTTCGATGTCCTGCTCCAGCTTTTCATTGTGAACCAGCATCAATTGTTGTTCACTCTCCAATTCTTTTAATTCTAAATCCTTCTTGTTCTGTAGCAATAGTTTTTCCTTTTGCTTTCTGTAATAACGTTTGTAGATATAATGCACAATAATCCCCAAACTGATAAAGAGAATCACATATAACACGATCATCACTGTTGAAAGGTACCAAGGTTTCTTTATTTCAAATTGATAGACGGCCTCGGCATTTGACAAATTATTGCCCACTTTTGAACGTACCTTAAAGGTGTATTTTCCATGAGGTAAGTTTTTAAACAACACTGAAGGCTCTGTCGACCACGGACTCCAAACGTCATAATAGCCAATAAGCTTGTATTGGTATTCTGACTCCAAATACTTATTGTACTCAGCGACACTATAATTGAATTGGATATTATTTTGTTCGTTATTAAAGATTGACGCTTCATCCAGCACCACATGAAATGCTTCGCCGTTAATAGCATAATTGGTTATGGAATTAATAGAAACATTATAAGACTTCAAATCGATCTTATTGAGATCAATGAGCATATAGCCCGAAGAGGTGCCAAATAGATAGGTATCATTGGCTAAATAAGCTATGGTTTCATAGCCTACCATTTCCTTTCTTAAGGATTTTGGAAGTGGAATTTTAGTAATTATAGGTCGTTCACTAAACTTTCCAGGCGAAACATAGGTAATATTCTTGTTAGAAAAACTCCATAGTTTATCATGTTGTACATCAGCGATTAATTTGCCCGAAGTGTATTCCCCTTTAGGAAAGATACTGCTCAAAATACTGTCCTTTTTAAAACGATGGTTTTGCCTGTCATAAACAAAAACACCCTCTTCATAAGCATATAAAATTTGATCTAAATAGGTCACTAAACTCGACCCTGCACCCTTCCCAACGGTCGGATCCTTCTTAAAAGATAGAACTTTAGTCCAAGAACTATTAACAGCAATTTCAAACACGCCTTTATATTCATGATTGACAAGAACTTTGAGAGCGTCCACAACGGCAAAATAACGAGAAGAAATATCAAACCCTTCCAGTTTATTCCTAAATGACCACTTTCCATTTTGCTTCTGCAATATATTCAGGCCATTGTAATTCCCCTGAATGATAAGGTTTTGATTATCGGGAAAAGATTGTAAATCCCAGGTTCCGGGAGTTGACGCAATCATTTGCACACGATTATTTTCCACCTCAAAAGTTCCCAAATTATGGCCACAAAAAAGAGTCTCACCAATAATTTTCAAACACCAAACCTGTCCTTTGGTGCCTTCAATAAACTTAAAACGTTGTTTAGAAGCTATCGGTTTATAGAAAAGACCTTGATTAGTACCCAAATACATATTACCGTCAAAAAGTGCAGAGGTGTAAACCGTTCCCAAATCGCCATTTTCGTCATTATAAATGCTTAATGCCGAGGTCATATTGATGCAGTTAATCCCATTGTCAAGCGCCAGCCAGATATTGTTATTATGATCTTCAAATAATGATAATATTGTATTATTAGAAAGGCCATCGGTTTGGTCCATTTTATAAATAAAATCGCCAGAGGCACTTAAATAGACGATCCCATTAGAAATCGTTCCTAACATGAAACCTCCATTTTTCAGTTGAATACTACTATAGACGTTTAAGGCATCAATCACAGGCATTGACGTCAACTTCCATTTGGTAAGTTTTCCATCCTTCCAAATATAGAAACCTTGCTCTTGCGTTTGTATCAAAAGAGCTCCTGCTTGATTGAACATGTTGACAATGGCATTGGTTTTCAAAACAACATCATCAATGATCAATTGGGCTTGTCCGCTTTCTATTTTATAAATGCCATCTTCTAAACTTTGATAATACACCGTATCATCAACTTTGAACATTTTTGTGATGTTATTGTGGGTGTTAATGGTTCTATATGAAGCATCACTGGCATCATAAATATAGATCCTATTGAGCGATTGAAAAAGCACATAATGGTCCATAGCGACGATATTCCAGAACTGCTCATCTTCAATAAGTGGAATGTTCAATTGGTCAGAAATCGAAGTATAATCCAAACTTCCTAAGCTATTTTTCTTCCAATAGCCAAAGTCCATATAACAGCCTGTATAAATAAGATCATCAACAACCTTGACTGAACGCACAATCGACTCGTTAGGCGAAGGATAAAGTTGCCAATTGGCGCCGTTAAATTCTAACAGACCTTTACTATTGGCGACATAAATATAATGGTCATTGGATTGAGAGATGCTCCAGTTTTGGTTTTCTGCACCGTATTCTATGGGTTGAAATGTAGTAATTGGTGGCAACTCCTGGGCATTTAACCAAGTGGAGATACATAGGAGAATATTTAAAATACGGATTTTAAGCCTCACAATCACGAATTACCTGTACAATATATACAATGATTCGATGAATTTCCAAATTTCATAATTCAAAAATCTTTGAACCCTATTAAAATTTGATTGGCGAAGGAATACTTGGTTGTTAGTTTTTCAAATTACCGCAGATTTCCTTAAGATATGAGCATCAGAATCTTGCTCTTTTAAGTGAGAGTATACTGTATGTTTTTTTACCATAGAGCATACAGATAAACGTCAAAACGCAAGGATTTACAAGATGGATTTTAGTTTGGAAAGATGAAAATATACATAGCAGCAACACTAAAGAAGGCCACTCTATGAGGTTTTCCTAATTATTTTTACAGTTTGTACAACCTCTCTTCTATAAAGAGTTTGGTTAAAAAAGTTAAAAACTTCATCCAATTGATCAAACGGAATGGAAGACAGCTCGTGCTTTCCGCCAATCACTTTATGGAAATAAAAGGGCATTTCCAAGGCCGACAATTTATCCACAATGACGGATGATCCATCTAAAATCAGATAGCCTTTTTTCTCTGGTTTACACTTATGATGTGCTGCACTGGCAAAGGGAACTAAGTTATCCGCTGTACCATGAAAAAACACAGATGGTACTGCATTGGCAGGTGTAACATAATCGGCATTAACCATGGCTCCCGCTAGCGAAAAAACGCCAGCAAATTTGACCTGTTCATATTTTTTTAAGTCTTCTATAAAATATTCACGCATATAAACCGCATTGAGCATCCCTTCGGCGCCAGCACTACTTCCTCCTGCGATAATTTTAGTCACATCAGCACCTAACAGCGCCTTATTGTCAAAAATAAATTTGGCCGCATCCATAAAATCAAGGGCTGCACTTTTAAATGTCGATAGTTTTTCGGCTTTTGGAGCATCACAACCAAAACCCGTCAATTGGCCCTTGCGCGTCAGTCGATACGAAATGGAGACACCTAAATAACCTTTCTCCGCCGCAAGTTGCGCCAATTTCACTTCACTCGGATAATTTCTATTCCCTCCAACGAATCCGCCGCCATGCATCCATAACATCACTGGAAGAGAATCAGTCTTCTTGATTTTTTTTGGTGCATAAACGTCCATCTGCAAGGTGTCCATTCCTTTAATCGCATAAGTATAAGTGGTGACTTCTACTTGTGAATAGACGGTCGTTACGAAAAGTAAAAAGCTGTAAAAAATATATTTCCTCATTAGAATCTGTGTCTTAATGGCACGAAAATAGTGGACTTCTATGCAATTCGAGCTAGATTTCTGTAATTTTTTATCTGTGTTTAAAAACAAACCATTGTTCTGTTAATAAAGACTTGAAATTTCTTACTTTTTATCGAATGCTTAGAGATAAACCTTTCAGGTTTTTAAAACCTGAAAGGTTTTTTTAAATTATTATTTCAACTCAAATTCAGCTTTTAAAGTAGCATCCGAATTGGTCCCCACAAACACCTCAAAATCTCCAGGTTCGGCCACAAAATCCAAGTTATAATTATAGAATTTCAAATCTTCCACGGTCAGTTTGAAAGTCACTATTTTGGTCTCCCCTTTTTTGATCTCAACTTTTTGGAAACCTTTTAATTCTCGAACTGGACGTGTTACGGATCCTACCACATCCCTGAGGTATAACTGAATCACTTCCTTTCCATCATAATTCCCAGAATTTGTTACGCTTACTGAGACCTCTATAGTCCCGTCCATAGCCATTTGATTGTTGCTCAGTTTTAAGTTGGAATAATCGAACGTGGTATAGCTCAATCCATATCCGAAAGGAAATAAAGGTTCATTGCGAACATCTAAATAATTGCTTCGGAATTTCTCAAAAGTGCCCTCTTTATTATTCAAAGGACGCCCTGTGTTTTTGTGATTGTAATAAATGGGGATTTGTCCAACATTACGCGGAAACGTCGCGGTTAACTTTCCTGAAGGATTGACATCGCCAAAAAGAACATCAGAAATGGCTAAACCTGCTTCACTGCCAGGAAACCAGACATTCAAAATAGCAGGAACAGTCTCCACCTCTTCTTGAATGGTCAATGGTCGTCCCGTAAACATGACCAAAACCACAGGTTTTCCTGTTTTTAAAAGGGCTTGCAATAAATCCTTTTGTATTTGCGGAATATCAAGATTGGTTCGGCTACTGCTTTCGCCACTCATTTCAGCCGACTCTCCTAAAGCAGCAATAATCACATCCGATTTGGAAGCAATCTCCAATGCTTCCTCCAACATTTGTTGATCTTTACGTCCATCACGTGGAATGTCTTTTCCAAACATGGTTACCCGTTGTTCGTATTCTAAATTCGCATCCAAATTACTGCCTTTGGCATATAAAATCTTAGCCTTATTCCCTACCACAGTTTTCAAACCTTCTAACAACGGATTGGATTTTTCCTGTTTGGTGGCCACACTCCAAGTACCCGCCATATTTACGGCATTGTTGGCCAAAGGTCCGATAAGCGCAATGGTTCCTGATTTTTTTAAGGGCAAGGTTTGTTGGTCATTTTTTAGCAACACCATCGATTCCGCCGATACTTTTCTGGCGAAGTCGCGATGTTCTTTAGTGAAAATTTCCGTTTTGGCTCTTTGGACATCACCATATTTATAGGGATCATCGAACAAGCCTAAATCGTATTTTGCAGTTAGAATGCGCTTCACGGCTCTATCAATCGTTTCCATCGACACTTTGCCTTCCTCATATGATTTTTTCAAGGTGGTTAACAAACCTTCGCCAACCATATCCATATCGATACCGGCATTCAGCGCCATGGCCGAAACCGCTTGTAAATCACCCATCCCATGATCTACCATTTCATTGATGCCTGTATAATCGGTGACCACAAAGCCATCAAAACCCCAATCGGTGCGCAGCAAATCGGTCATCAACCATTTGTTGCCCGTCGCAGGAATCCCATCAATTTCATTAAAAGACGCCATTACGGAACCAACACCGGCATCAATTGCAGCTTTATAGGGCGGTAAATAATCATTATACATGGCGATACGGCTCATATCGACCGTATTATAATCACGTCCGGCTTCGGGAGCGCCATACAATGCAAAATGCTTCACACAGGCCAAAATTGTTTTATTATTGGCCAAGTCGGTGCCTTGATAACCTTTTACCATCGCTATCGCAATCTGGCTTCCCAAGTACGCATCTTCGCCAGAACCTTCTGAAACACGTCCCCATCGGGCATCTCGCGAGATATCGACCATAGGCGAAAACGTCCAGTTGATGCCATCTGCACTAGCCTCAATAGCGGCAATACGAGCTGTTTTCTCAATCATTGCCATATCCCAAGAACTCGATAAGCCCAAAGGAATTGGAAAGGTGGTTTCGTAACCATGGATGACATCCATCCCGAATAACAACGGAATTTTCAATCGGCTCTTTTCCATAGCCACTTTTTGCACGTCTTTGATTTTTTCAACGGTTTTAATGTTGAAAAGCCCACCTACTTTTCCTTCTTCAATTTTTTTGCCGATATCGGAGCTCGTGGCTTGACCTGTTGTGATATCGCCTGCTGAAGGCAAGTTGAGCTGACCCAGTTTTTCATCCAAGGTCATTAGTTTAAGGATTGAATCTACTTTCTGTTCAATCGATTTTTGCGGTTTGACTTGGGTTTGTGCCTGATAGGAATTGCAGGACAGCAAACAGAATGTAAGTGTGCTAAAAAGAACGGCGTTGATAGATGGTAATTTCATTATTTAGAATTTAATTTAGAATTAGAAAATAACCAAGAAATTAATTGAGGCTCCGCAAATGCCGAATCCCAACTATTATGATTGTCTTGGGCGTAAAGAGAAAAACTGGGCTTTCCTCCATATTTTAAAATACCGGAAACCATAGCCACGGATTGTTGCGGGTCAACCACATCATCATTGGCTCCATGGAAAATCCACATAGGAACAGTTTTGGCATAAAATTCTGTAGTTTCAGGGTTTCCTGCACCACAGATGGCGAATGCAGCAGCAAAAACATCAGGTTTTCTGAAAAGGATTTCAAAAGTTCCCATCCCGCCCATAGAGAGTCCGCCAACATAAATCTGATTTTTATCAACATTAGGTTTGGCTAACATTTTCTCCACTAATTGCATCACTAAAGTCATGGATTTTGTGGGTGCACTATCTGACGGAAACTTTAACGACAGTGGCATGGTGCTTCTGTCCACCGTAACATTTGACCAATAATCATTTTCGGGACATTGGGGAAAGATGACAATAGCAGGAAAAGAATCTCTTATTTTATAGAATAATTCGCTGCCATGAGCCAATTGTTTTGTGTTGTCGCTCCCTCTTTCTCCAGCACCATGAAGGAATACCACCAGAGGATATTTTTTGGAGGATTCCAGGCTTTTAGGCCTCATGACGCGGTAGTTTAAAGTATCCTTGCCAGAAATGAATTGTTCTTGAACAAACGCCTCTTGATGTTGCGCCGATAATTTTAAGGCACTCATCAAGAAGAGCGTTACAATCAAGCCTCTTATATTTTTAAAGTGTAATCTCATGTTGTTTAAATTTTAGGCTTCAGATAAAAATTGCTGAATACCTTTACTATTAATAGGTAAATCCAAGTTTATCAAGACCGTTGCGAACATCTTCATTCTGCATGAACAAATTCCACAATAAGCCCGTACGGTAATTTTCAATCATAATAATTTGAGGACCTTGATCGATGGCCAAATAAGCTTCAGCGACCCAAAAATTATATTCCGGACTGAAGGCATCATAAAACCCTGCCTTTCCCCATAATTTATCTTTCTTCTGATAAAAATAATGCAGGGCGCGCAGCGATTCAGCAGGCGTAAAAGCAATTGAACTTATAGCAGCTGTAGGCGAAATGACCCCTTTATCATTCACAGGACTATGAGCCGAATAACCTAATGACCCGTCGGTGTTTCTGGAATAACTTGCGGTCAGACCCCAACAATCCTTTCCATAATCTTTAAAACCTTTGGGGTTTTGAACACAGTAATCGTAATTAATATTAGCATGATTGGTTACTACATCTTTGTAATGGGCATATTGGTCTACCAAATTGTTTGGATTTAGTCCCAGAAATGAATAATGGCTAAAAAACATAGGCCCTCCAAATTGAGGTGATCCTGCATGATTTAAGATCAGCGGCAAACCGTATTGTACATTTGAAGACTCAATATTGCCATTGCCCGCCCAACCTTCATTATAAACATCGGCAGAAATGGAATGATCTGGAGAAGCAGCGGCCAAAACATAAGTTACCAAGCTCTCATTATAACCTTGGATTTTTAAATTCATCGCAAAAGCGTGATTAGGACTCCAATGCCAATACAACACGTTTTGATTTTGGGTGTACCAATCCCATTCCACACCTTTCCAAAGTAAATCTGCTTTGCTGGCCAATGCTACTTCTGTCGGCGAACCGTTTTTAAAATACTCTTTGATACAAATGAGTCCTTGAACCAAAAAAGAAGTTTCTACCAAGTCGCCGCCATTATCCTGATTACTAAATGGGATCACGCTACCGTTCGTACCATTAAGCCAATGTGGCCAGGCACCGTGAAAGCGATTCGCATTTTCTAAAAAGGTCAGTATGGTTTGCAATTTGGCGACCGCTTCAGCTTTGGAGACATATCCTCTTTCAATGCCCACCAAAATCGTCATGAGGCCAAAACCTGTTCCACCTGTCGTGACCACATTTTGGTCTTGAGAAGGATTGCTTGGAATATAACGTTCTCTTGCCGCTTTTGAATCGGACTGTGCATAATCCCAAAAGTATTTGAAGGTTTCACGTTGTACCAAATCCATCATCTCCACATCTGTCAGCGGAGCGATGACGATAGTGCCATCATCAACAGGATCTGGATCAAATGGCTCCGATGGGGAACTTTTGGAACAGGTAAAAGTTACAAATGCTATAATAAGTAGACTATATATATTTTTCATCGAAATTTTTTTTCATTCCCGCGAAGGCGGGAATCTTATTCTATACTGTCAAGGTAAATATCTTTTTTAACCACTATTATTTATGACACGAATCTCACTAATCATATCTCATATCTGAGTCTTGCTCAATCAAGATTTGTAAATGATTCTTCGAAAATAATTACACAAATGGCTGGATATAAAGCTATTGTCATTTTGTTTTCTTAACTTTTAATTTAATTCGCATAAGTGAAACCAAGTTTATCCAATCCGCGTTTGACATCTTCATTTTGCATGAACAAATTCCAAAGCATTCCGGATCGATAGTTTTCAATCATAATTGTAATTGGGCCTTGATCAATTGCCAAATACCGTGGCACAAACCAATTGTCTTCCAGACTAAAAGCATCATAAGGGCCATACTTGCCAATCAAGGAATCTTGTTCGGTGTATAAGTAATGGAGCATTTTCATACTTTCATTCGGTGTATAGGGAAATGAGGCTAAAGCTGCTGTAGGTGTAATCACGCCCAAATCATTTCCTGGTCTGTGGGCATCATAACCATTTACTGAATAACTTGACGACATTCCCCATAAACTATCGCCATAACCCTTAAAGTTTTTCGGATTTTCCACGGCATAGGCATGATGGATTTTAGCTTGATTTTGCACCAATTGCCAATAATCTGCATACTGATCTTTCAAGCCTTTAGGGTTTAATCCCAAATAGGAATAATGTGCCCAAAACATTGGCCCAATATCAGCATCTTCATTTTCATAATAATTTAATACTAAAGGGATATCGTACAAAGAATCTTTAGAAATTATTTTACCATTCAAAGCCCAGCCCTGATCATAAACTTCTTTTGAAATAGGATGGGTTGGCGAGGCAGCCGCAAGGACATACATGATTAAACATTCATTATAGCCTCCAATTGGGAAATTCATATCCCAATTATCGGTTGGCGACCAATGCCAATACAGTACATTTTCGCCTTTGGTGTACCAATCCCACTCTACGCCTCTCCAAAGTTGGTCTATTTTATGGGCGAGCTGTTTTTCTTGGGCATTACCATTTTTAAAATATTCTTTTACGGTCAACATCCCCTGAATCAAAAATGCGGTCTCCACCAAATCCCCACCGGTATCTTTCTTGCTAAATGGCACCACTTTTCCCGTTTCGCCATTGAGCCAATGGGGCCAAGCACCATGGAAACGATCTGCTTTTTCAAGAAAGTCTACCATTTTTTCAAATCGGCTTAAGGCTTCTTCCCGTGTAACATAACCTCTTTTAATACCCACTAAAAGGGCCATCATTCCAAATCCCGAGCCACCAGTCGTGACCGTGTTTTTAGGACTGGTGGGATAGACATCATCCATATGGAGACGCTCCCTTGCCAGCCCAGAATGAGGTTCAGCACCTTCCCAAAAATAATTAAAGGTTTGTTTTTGAATGGTGTCCAACAAAGGATCATCCGGATTTATTGCGGTAGACTTACTTTCAGATATCTTATTTTCCTGTTTTTTATCATTGGAATTGCAACTTAAAAAAAGCAATAAAAAAGGAATCCAAAGTGTCA
>NZ_JBMDWE010000055.1:0-18156 GCF_053579655.1 Gelidibacter sp.
GTTAGTTGTAACAAAATAATCCATTATTAAATCAGAATCTTTGGCAAAATCAACAGAATGTCTAAATAAAGGTTTCCCCAGAAAAGGTGCAAAATTTTTACCTGGGAATCGCTGAGAGTTTTTTCTTGCCGGTATAAGTGCAGTTATTTTCATTTCTTATTTGATATTTTTATAATCTTATCGACTGTGTTCTGTAATGCTTCATTTCCAGTACTTGAATAATAATTTGAATGAGCTCTTAATATGTTTTTCCTATATCGCATGAGGTTTGATTTAGATTTTAATAATTCCACTATTTTTTCCTGTGCATCAAATAGGGTCTTAACTTCGATTCCTAATTTTTCTTCATCTAAATTTGGATGGTAATGAGGCATAGAAGTCAAATTAAAAATTAAGGGAATGGAATTATATACTAAGCTTTCCATAAGGGTAGAGGAAAAAACGGAAACACTAACAATGCTTCTAGCTAATACATCTTTAAGTAATACCTCATTTGCTGGAACAAACTTTATATTTTTAAAACTCTTTAATGTTTTTATTTTATCCGTCCTGATTTTCGAGGATGGATGCTCTCTGAGTAAAATGTCAAATTCTGGAAATGTTCTTGCACAAAAAATAGCGAAATCTATCATTTGCTCTATAACCATTAGTGTTGAAACGAAATAAGGTCCTTGAAAAAAGAATGAGACAGCATCTTTTTCTTGGTGTTTTTTTAAGGGTATTTCATATGGATAACCAACGGTCAGGAATTTTGGAGCTGGATTTATTGGTTTTAGTAGTTTTATAAATTCGTCTCCCCAACTCAAAAAATAGTCAAATTGCATGTTGTGGAAACCCGAGTATAAAAGTCCAGGCCATCCATGTTGTATACAAATTGTACAGATTTTAAATTTTTTACCAATTACGGCCAATATATTATATTCCACGACATTAGCGCCTTCGAAAAACAAAATTGATTTAGGTTCAAGAGCCTTAACTAAAAACTCTAAATTGTTAAATAGATAGTAAAGTATCGGGAATTTGAGTTCTAGAAAATCATTTGTAAATTCCTTAGTTTTTAATACAGGAAACTCTATTATTAGAATATTATCTGGACAGTTGAAAGATTCAGGAATATCTTCATAAGTTAGAACAATCACTTCTTCTTTCAATTTTGATAAAACTGGAATAGCTATTTCTAAAAAACGTAAATTGTATGCATAATAAACTATTTTACCTTTAAATGGTTCAAGGGCCACTTTGATTTTTTCTTTATTAAAGTTATTTGAAATACTACTGGTTTCTTCTTTTACTTTTTTGGTCTCAGATGGACTTAAAAAGAATTCTCCATAGGCTTTTGTATAAAATTTATTTTTTAAATCAATAGACATATTGCCATCTTTCCAATAATTATTAAAGATGTCTCTTAATTTTTGGTCATAAATTAATTTGGCAAACAAACGTTTCTCTAAAATCCCTTCTATTCCATATCCATTATACGATAAATACTCTGGATTAAGAACTTTTATCGAATCTAAATATTCTTGTACTAATCGATCATTAAATTTTATATAATGAAATCCATAATCCACTTTTTCTGAATGATATGTTTGAGATCCATGCTTCATTTATTGATAATTATAAGTTAATAATTCTTTAAACTTATAGAATATTCTAGTTGCTACACTTAAATCTTCTGTAATGATTTCTGCATTACCCAGCAATTCTTGATTGAATTTAAAAGTTTTATTATACGATGTTTTTGTACCATCAGGTAAAGAGATATAAACAACGTAATTACCTTCATCATCAGGGGAAATTGAAAAATTAGTAACTTTCCCTATCAGCATTCCATATTGTTGGTAAGGGTAGTTGTCCAACTTTATAAACACCCTTTGACCGATTACCACTTTGCCAGCATTTTGAGATGGAATAACCAACTTGCCAACCAAACTTGAAGTATCTGTAGGTAAGATGGAAAAAGCAATATCACCCACACTTATAAACTGATTTTCTCCCCAAACGTTTTGAAAGCTAATGACGCCATCAATAGAGGATTTTAGTACATATTTATACTCCCAATCTCGGATAGCCTCTTTCAAAATATTATAATTATGTACTAAGTTTTTTAGAAAGTTTGTGCTGTCTTCTTGCTCGTTTATTTTTGTGGTTTTTAGGGTACTGCTCGCAGAGGAGATTGCTTCCCGTATTTGAGAAATAGAAATAGCCATAGCACTAATGTTTTTTTGCATCTGAATGAATTCTAACTGATGCGATTCATACTCTAGCCTAGAAATAACACCTTTCTCAAAAAGTTGTTTTTGTCTGTTAAAATCGATATTCTTTAATTCAATTTCTTGTTCTAATAGTTGTTTTTGTTTTATTTGATTTTGTAATCGTACCTTAATTTCGGAAAGAGAAATCTTATTGCTTCGTAATTGATTATCGTATGGATCTAGATCATTTAAGAGACTATAATCTGTATAGCTTTTTTCAAAATTGATGAAGGCAATACTTATTTCGCCTAGTATCAGTTGCGATGTTTTTTCAAAAGGAAAATTGAAGCTTTTAGAAGTTAATTGTAAAGTGTCTATAATATCTTTTAAAATATATACGTCCTTGTAATTTGCTGTGTTTCTTATAATTGCTAATTTATCATTTGCTTTTACAGTATCTCTATTTTTAATAAATACTCGTTCTAGTTGTCCAGAATATCTTGTGATAACTCTTTCGGTTGGTTGTTCAGTTGTGACTAAAACCTTAGCTGTAACAAAATCAGGGTACTTGATTATAAATGCCAATATTAAAATGATTATCGTAAACATAAATATTAAAGTAATGCCCCATCTTACAATCCAAGCAGGTGGATTAGATAGGATCTCCTGAACCTCTTCAGACCGTATATATTGATCGTCTATTTTTTTGTTTTCTGGCATTATTTGTCTGAACTTAACTTTTCTAATTCTAATTGATTCTTAACTAAATTATAATATGCTCCTTTTTTATCGAGTAATTCTTGATGGTTACCGGTTTCTGTTATCTTCCCATCAGCCATAACAACTATTTGATCCGCATGCTTAACAGTACTTAATCTATGTGCAATGATGATAACAGTTTTATCGACAAAGAGATTATTTAGATTCTCCATGATGACACGCTCATTTTTGGCATCTAAGGCTGAGGTGGCTTCGTCAAAAAACAAGAAATTTGGATTTTTATACACCGCTCTTGCAATAAATAACCGTTGTTTTTGACCTGTACTTATACCTATACCTTCATTGCCAATTTTAGTATTGAAACCTAATGGTAATGATTGTATGAAATCATAAATATTAGCCGTTTTTACCGCCGATAACAATCGTTCTTGGTTTATGATATCTTCTCCAACAGCAATATTATAAGCGATGGTATCATTAAAAATATAACCTTCTTGCATTACCACACCACAATTGGCTCGCCATGCTTTATGGGATATGGCATTTAAAAAATGGTCACCATAAGTGATATTCCCTTTATTGGGATCATAAAATTTCAGTAAAATTTTCATCAAGGTAGTTTTACCGCTGCCGCTCGATCCGACAATTGCAGTGATTTTATTGGCAGGAATAACTAAACTTAAATCTTTGATCACATTTTCATCACTTCCTATATATCGAAAAGATATTTCATTTAAGTTGAGGTTTTGAGTCAATTTTATATTTGAAATCAATTGTTTATCTCTTCTTTCTTCGTCTTCTTTATCGTGAATTTCGCCCAAACGCTCCAAACTTATTTTTGCATCTTGTGTGGCTTTTATAAAATCTACCAATTGTGTGATTGGCCCATTTAATTGCCCGATAATATATTGAATGGAAAGCATCATCCCTAAGGTTATAGAGCCTTCAATAACTAAGATAGCAGAAGTAAAAGTGATAAATATATTTTTCACCTCATTTATAAAAGAAGAACCCACACTTTGGGTCTGTTCTAATGATAAACTTTGCATGGAAACTTTAAACAAACGCGCTTGTACAAATTCCCATTTCCAACGTTTTTGCTTTTCAGCATTGTTCATTTTTATTTCCTGCATGCCGTTTACCAATTCAATAACCGTGCTTTGTTCCTGGCTTAATTGGGAGAAGCGTTTATGGTCTAGCTCTTTTCTTCTTTTTAAGAAAAACAAAATCCATAGGACATAAATGATACTGCCTACTACAAAAATCGAAAAGATGGTGAAATTATAATAGATCAGCACAGCACCAAATACAATTAAATTCATCATTGAAAACAGCGTATTTAAAGTTGATCCCGTTAATAATCTCTCAATTCTGCTGTGGTCGTTGATGCGCTGCATAATGTCACCAGTCATTCTAGTGTCAAAATAAGCAATCGGTAAGTTCATTAATTTGATAAAAAAATCTGATACCAAAGAGATATTTATTCTAGTGCTCAAGTGCAACAAGATCCAACTTCTGAAAATATCAACACTTGTACGCCCTACAAAAAGCATTAGTTGAGCGATGAGTACAACATAAATAAAATTGATGTCATGGTTCTGAATACCCACATCAACAATGCT
This sequence comes from Gelidibacter sp., assembly GCF_053579655.1. Lineage (NCBI taxonomy): Bacteria > Pseudomonadati > Bacteroidota > Flavobacteriia > Flavobacteriales > Flavobacteriaceae > Gelidibacter > Gelidibacter sp. Next base: position 4,538 of record NZ_JBMDWE010000055.1, read on the forward strand.
TTGTGTTAAAAAGGAAAAATAAGTTGCAACAGACTGCCAACTAGTAAACCTATTACCAATTGTACCAGTAGGTTTTTATACTTGAATAGATATTGGAATAAGAACTTAAAAGATCTTTTGTCCGTTTTATCCCAATCTAGTTCTTTAAATTTTGGTGTAACTTCTAACAATAATGCAATACCTTCTTTTGTGCTTTCTGTAGCATTATTGCCAATCCATCTGGATATAAATTCATTTTTGTTATAGGTTATTAATCCATAGGCTGGATCTGAGATATAAACTATATCTTTTTTAATTTTATAAACAACTACAAAGTGATTCTTATCCCAATGTGCAATTAGAGGCAAGGGTACTTCTGTTAATTGTTGATAGTCTATTTTAACTCCTATGGTTTTAAATCCTATACTTTCAGCGGCATCACTTAACTTTAATAAACTACTACCTTCTCTGGTTGTTTCAGATAGATCTCTAATTTCTTGTAAAGTAATAAGTTTGCCAAAGTACTTTGCAGCGATGCGCAAACAGGTGGGGCCGCAATCTTTGGAGTCAGGTTGTTTGTAAAATGGAAATTTTGACATCTATTCTTTTAAAAGCTTATCAAGCAACTTCCTTATTTCATCGCCTCCTGGGCCTGGCGCATTTCGGTAAATCAATTTACCTTCTTTATCATATAATAAGTATCGCGGAATTGTTTCTAGTGCCAAATCGCTGTAAAAATCGGCTTTTGGATAGTTCGCAGCTAAAAGATTGTTCTCTAAAGAAAGTAAACCATCTTCTTGTGAGGCCTTTTCCCATTTTTCAAAATCTTTATCTATAGAAACATATATAAAAACCACATTTTTATTTTCATAATCTTTTTTTAACTTTTCGGAAAATGGCATCGCTATGCGGCAAGGTCCACACCAACTCGCCCAGAAATCAAGATAGATCACTTTCCCGTAATTATCACTTATTATGCCTTTCAACGTTTTACTTGTTTTGTTATTTGTTATAAAATGGACATCTTCTATATTTTCTATTGACTCAGAGAGGTTTGTTAAAAACTTACTATTAAGAGAAGAAATTAAAATTGAATCAGTTACCATATCTTGAAATTTTTTAAAATAGGCGTTAAAGTCTTCTTCGGAGAAATTAGAGCCTATTTCGACGAGATTATGATATAATAAATAGGTCTTTACATTTGAAGAGAATTGATTAGACTGGGCTATTGAATCAAAATTTGTCTTAAAATCTAAAATGGATTTATTGGATTGACTAATAAGTTTGGAATTAAATTTATATCTAGAGTAATTTTGAAGAAACGTTTTGTAAAATGAAAATTTGATCAAATCATCTTTATTTAAATAATTACTTAGTGTGTCGGCTATGGCATAATTCTTAAAATCATTAGGATGAACTGAATTATATAAACTAAATTTTAATCTGTTTTTCTGCAATTGGTATCTAGATTCCGTAATTTGATGTAAAGCATACAACGAATCCAACAAAATCGCTTCTTTTTTATAGAGATGGCGTAATTTTTGGAAATAATTTTCTCTCAATTTCTTGAAATCAGTTATGGCATGTCTATTAGATAAATAATAAGAATAAGAGTCGGAAGGTGATGAGGTATTTAAATACGTCATTCTCTTATAATCATAAAGATTACTTTCGTTTAGTTTTTCATCATTCCCAACATAAAATGGAAAACCATCTTTTTCATGGTACCTCACCGAATCTCCTTTTTTCATCTCAAAATAGAGATCATCACTGCGATAGGTATGTTTTATAAAAAAGAAATCTTTTTCTGGAGCATATTCAAATTTATCTCCATCGTGATTAACAATCAACTCTTTTCGAAATCCATTCTCGTTTAAAATTTCAACTACAGAAGGAAACTTAATCTCTCTATTCTGAAAATGAAGCGTATCCTTAGGTTTTGAATGAAAATATATTGAAGTACTGTTGATAGTTTCTGTATCTGTTTTATCAAGCTCCGTTTTCTCGTGAGAAGGGTCATTCTTACAGGAGACAATTAATAAGACGAGCAATAGAATTTTCTTCATGAGTGTTTATTTAAAATTAAGTAGCAGTGAGATTAATTCATCTCACTGCTTTTGTTAAATTATTGAAATTAAATCTACAAGATATTAACAGCTTGCGCAACAATATCCACAACTACTATAGCCGTTTTCTATACAAAAAGCATAATCACCTTGAGCATCGCTTACTGATAGTCCAGTAGAGTGAGTTCCATTTACCCAAGATTGGCAGGAACCGCCACCATATCCACCAAATACAGTTTTAAGTTGACTACGCTGAAGCATATCATCTGCTCCTAATTTCAAATTTTTCAAACTTAATTTTTTCATAATAAACTATTTAATAAATTATTTTTTGTCCTGATCTATTAATGACACTCAGGCTTGTGTCTGCCCTTCGCGAAAGGATATTGTTCGTTGCCCAAAGCTTAGCTTTGGGCTTCCTTATTGTAACACCTCTGTTAAATCTTCGATACTGTATTCCTGTGGTAATTCATAACCATTTATAAACAAGGTTGGAGTATGGGTGATATTTTCTGCTTTACACCAGTCATGCATAGCATCAATTTTGGAGTCTTGCTCTTGTAAATCTCCATTCATTGGATGCTTTTTCGCAAATGTGTTATAATCTTTTTCTTCTGCCATGTACCAATTGTCTAATGCTTTTTCTGTTTCTTTTTTATCTTTTTTTGAGTCAATGGCTAAAAAATGTCGAACTGGCTTTGCTCCAATATCTTCTTCATTAGTTGTTGCCGTAAACAATACCTGCAAATTAATATGACCAGCCTTTAATAAACTATCTAATATAGGATGTGCTTTTGCACATGGGCCGCAATAAGGATTACATACCTTGATGACGTTATATCTGGCATTTTCATTCGTTATTGAAATTCCTAGATCTTTAATACTATGTTTAATTTTATTTGATTTTTCCAATAAACTTTCTAAAACAAATGGGTTCGTCTTTATTTTTTTTAGCCCCCGTTTATAAAGATTGGTTTCTTTTTGCCGCTCGATTAATGGCTTTATAAGTTTCCATGCTAAAATTGGTATTAAAAACAATGTGAAATAAAAAGGCAGTGTCTCCATTGCGATTGTGTTTTTATAAAAACCACTGATCGCAACAATACTGATTTCTGCAACTAAAACGGCTTGTATAATCACGCAGAATTTACACCATTGTTTAATAACCACGGCTTGATAATAGATAGAGACTGCGATAATAGGAATGGCAATAAAGCTTGTTAAAGCCAGTAGTCCCATAGCGGTACTGGAAAAATTATAGAAAACCAAATACCAAAAAGTTGTAAAAAAATAAGAAAAACTCAATAACCCTAAGCTTAAATTCCCATTAAGCAATGAAGCATATTTGGACTTTAATACCGCATTACAATTTATGTTTTTACCACCGCTACATAAAGTTTGCAATGTAGGGTTGTATTGATCAACCTCAAACCATAGTAAAAAAACACCTGTTGTTAAACCAATTAATTTTAGGATACCATATAGAATGGCATATGTGGTTAAGGCAACGTTTTCAGATATGTCAGATTTAGTGAAACTTAAAACAATCCAAATGCTTAGAAATAAAGCTGATGTAGTAATTAGGGAGTTAAGGAATAGCTTATTTGCCAACTTTTTTTCTATATCTATTTCTTTTGATGTTGGTGTAGTTTCAGCAAGTAAGCAAACTCCTGTCCATAATTTCAAAAACTCTTCTTTCGATATTTCTTGCAATTTGTTTTTATCGTCATAATAGGTTACAGTTGATTTCTTGATTTTATGTAAAGTGTAAAACAATGCTGTACCAGTGATAGAAACTTGGACAATACATGGTGTAGGCAGCTCATCAAATTTATTTATCGAAAGTTTGACAGCTGTATTCTCAATGCTATATTTTGATAATGTATCAGCTATAGATAATAAACTTGGGTGATCTGGATGGGAGAGCACACTATCTTTTAGGTAGCCGTTAGTGTGTTTTACCTTCAGTAATTTTAGGAGTTGTTTTGATGAGGAGTAACAATTATCCATAATTTAACGATTAGAGTTTAATCTGTTTTCTTTTTATAAAATAGACAGTATTAGTTTTGATTAAATCTATAAAGAATTAATTAAAGATCATTACGGTTCACCCGTAGAAATAGTAAGGGTGAGCCTTACTAATTTGAAGGGAGTTTTTTAAAATATTAAGCTTGTGTGACAATAAACTTTAATAGTTTTTTATACGATCTAATTTCCATTAAACTCAAATCTATTTTCAAAAACAACCTTGGGCACCTTCCTTCTTAAACACTTTTTTGTTAATTGTAATCCTTTTTCTGCTTTTATCATTATACCATCACTTTCTATCTCCAAAATGTTGAGTTCATTATCAAGCTTCCTTACTATTCCTTTATAAGTTTTATTTTGTGGCAGATTATATGTGAAATAGAAATTTATTAAAAATCCAAAAAAATAACGGCAGTGTCCGCCCTTACTATTTCTACGGGTCAGCCATACCGTACTTTGGCAATCATTAAATATATTATGCGATGCAATTAAGTTATTGTTTTGAAAAAATATATCATAGTAGAAAAGGATCCTGAGGCACAAAAATTTATTAGAACTATAGTCGATAGTTTTGATGATATGAAGTTTTTGGGAGCTACCATGGATCAAAACGAAGCTCTTAGTCTAATATTTAGGAATACTCCAGATATTATATTCCTAGGCATTGACACTATTATTGATGATTTACCGGAATTTCTTTTGGACATTGCCGCACACGGTAAAAAAGAACCTGTTTTTATTGCAGTATCATCTTCAAAAGAATTTGCCTACGATGCTTATAGGTATGGCTTTTTTGATTATCTGTTAAAACCTTTGACTAGACTTACTTTGGAAAGATGTGTTTTGAGGTATAAAATAAAACACCCATCTAATATTCATGAAACCATTTGCCTTAAATCAAATAAAGATTATCAGTATTTAAAGGTTGATGATATACTTTTCTTGAAGGCAGATAACAATACGACCGATTTTCATATGAAAGACGGATCTACTATAGGGGCTTTCAAAACATTGAAGACTTTCGAAAACACCTTGCCTAAAAATTTTTTAAGGATACATAAAAGTTATATCGTAAACAGCAAGTTCATTTCAAGAATCCATTACGGTAAGTCGGTCTGCGTCATTAAGAACCCTTCCTATAAAGTTCCCTTTACCAAGACCTTCATCAAGAACATCGACTCGATAAATACGGATCTATCCAACAGGTCCTTTGTTACCTTAAATTGATTTCCCTATATAAAACAACGATTTCCCTCACAGGTATGATGGTTTTGCTAATCATCTGTATCTAGGGAGGTTTCCACCGTTTTTAGATGTTATTTTAGCCCCGAAGCTTCACTAGCGTAACAAAAATAACAACGCTTTTCATTGTGCACAATTTTTATACAACTGCCGTGTGTACGGCATGGCAAACTATTGTTTAATCTTAAAATTTTGTATCTATGAAAACTTTAAAAAACTCTATGATTCTGATCTTATTCTCTAGCTTTGTAATTTCTTGTACGACCGATGATATTATCGATAATGCGGAGCCAAACACAATTGAAAAAAATATACAGGCAACCAGCGATGGGGGAAAAGATGTTGATCAAACAGAGAAAGGATAACAAAACTTAAAAAATAAAAATGCCTTTAACACAATAGTTAAGGGCTTTTTTTAGCTTTGTTCTCAAGAGCCATTCAAATTGACAATTAAAATACTATATAGAACAATTACGATAACACTTTGTGCTATTACATTAAGCTGTGGTGAAGGGAATAAAAAAATTGAACAACCTTCCGGTCTTAAGAATGACAGTATAGCTTCGTGGATTTCATTTTCGAAAAACACAACGCTTCCCTTACAAAAGCGCAGGGGTTATTTAGATAAGGCGCATACTGCTCTAAAAGCTGAAAAATTAGATACGCTCTATACACGTACTTTGAACAACGTTGCCTACCAATATTTAAAATTGAAGGACACCTCTTTTTTTAAAGAATTAAACAATGAAGTTCTTCAATCGGCATTAAAACTGAAAGATACTTTTTCCATGGCCGATGCCCATTGGAGTTTTGGCAACTTCTATAAAGAACAACAAGTTTATGACTTAGCTTATTCGCATTATGATCAAGCTTATAAGTATTTTGAGAATATAGACCACCAATATTATGCGGCAAAGATGCTGTATGGGATGTCTTTTATAAAAGGGAGATATAGGGATTATTCCGGAAGTGAAATTTTAATTACAAAAGCAATTTCAAAATACAAATTATTAAAAGAGAATGAAGCGCTGTATGCTTCATATAATCATTTGGCATTATTACAAAATGACATTCGTGAATACGATAGGGCTTTGTTTTATCATGACAAGGCTTTAGAATATTTGAATAAACTGGAAAACAAAAATGATTTTTATAAAACCAGTTTGAATAATATTGGTCAAGTATATGTAGAAAAAGGAGAATACGCAAGAGCACTAATTCATTTTGCTGAAATCATGGAAGATGATAGTCTTAAAATAAAAGACATAGCTCATTATGGCAGAGTCTTGGATAATATTGCGTATTGCAAACTTCTAATCGGAGATACAATCAACTTAAAACAAGATTTCTATACAGCTCTAAAAATTAGGGACAGTAGCAATAACAAAGCAGGAATTGTAACCAGTAAGATCCATTTATCGGAATATTACGCTATAATCAAGGACTCCTTAAAAGCTATCCAATATGCTGAAGAAGCCAATGTTTTATCTAAGGAAATAAGAAATAGCGGAGATTATTTGACATCGCTTCATTTATTATCCAAACTGGATGCTGAAAATGCAACCGATTATCTGAACAAGTACATCAGTTTTAGTGATAGCTTGCAAACTGCAGACCGCAAGGTCCAAAATAAATTTACCCGGATAGCCTACGAAACCGATGAATATATTGAAGAAACCAAACGACTGTCACAACAACAAACGCTCCTATTGATTGGTGCTTTGGTTCTTATTCTGATGATATCATTAATATATTATATCATCGTTCAAAAATCGAGGACAAAAAGGCTCGTTTTAGAAACCGAACAACACAAAGCCAATGAGCAAATCTATATTTTAACACTCAAGCAACAGATTAAATTAGAAGAAGAAAAAACAAGAGAGCGCAACAGGATTTCGCAGGAGTTGCATGACGGTATCTTAGGGAAACTGTTCGGGGTGCGGGTCGATCTGGGATTTTTGGATATCAAGGGAGATGACGGCACCTTAAAGCAGCATGAGGTGTTTTTAGATGAATTGCAGCTTATAGAAAAGGAAATCAGGGAAGTTTCACATAGGCTAAATATTAATTTCAATAGCTCCGAAATTGATTTTAGCTCCATATTAAAGCAACTTCTCGAAAATAAAAGCCGCTTGGGCAATTTCACCTATCAACTGGATATTGACGAAAATATTGGATGGAGCGAAATAGATGAAATTATTAAAGTCAACTTATATAGAATATTACAGGAATCTTTACAGAATATCGTTAAATACGCAAGAGCAGAAAAAGTAAGTTTAAGTTTTTCTATTGAAAAAAACAATTTAATTGTAATTCTGAACGATGATGGAACAGGCTTCCAAATAAAAAAGCAAAAGCAAGGCATCGGTATTAAAAACATGAAATCCCGAATAGAAAAATTAAAAGGCGTATTTGGTATTCAATCAGAAATAGACCAAGGCACGACCATACATTTTACAATTCCAATACAATAAAAACTATGGAAAATAAATTATACTCCGTATTAATCATCGATGACCACCCTTTAATAATTTCTGCTTATAAAAGCGCATTTAATTATATTGAAAAACAGAATGATTCCCTATCCTTTGATATTGAGGAGGCCCATGATTGTGATAGCGCTTTAGAAAAGATAATGCATTTTTCATCACAGAATAAAAACCCCGATATTATATTGTTGGACATCAGTTTGCCGTCTTCAAAAGATGGGTATATACTTTCTGGTGAAGATTTAGGTTTAAAAATCAATGAATTGATGCCTAGTACAAGGATTATAGTGTCAACAACTTTCAATGACAATTATAGAGTTCATAGCCTTTTTAAAAATCTTAATCCTGATGGTTTTTTAGTTAAAAATGATATCAATCCTATGGGACTGGTTGCAGCAATTAACACAGTACTTACAGACCCTCCGTATTACAGTAAAACGGTCATTAAATTGTTGAGAAACGAGGTTGCTTCTGACTTTATTGTTGATGCTATTGATAGAAAGCTACTGTATGAGCTTTCTATTGGTACCATGATGAAGGATCTGCCAGAACTTTTACAGCTCTCGCTCCCGGCTTTAGAAAAAAGAAAACGCCACTTAAAACAAATTTTTGATGCAGTAAGTCCTTATGATAAAGAATTGTTGCAAAAAGCAAAGGAAAAAGGATTTATATAAAACCATTTTAAACAACTATTAATCAACATGAAAAAGTAAGGGCTGCCCTTACTTTTTTTATGGATTAGCCTTACCGTTGTTTTGTGATTTCGATATATATTGCCAATCAATAACAGCAGGATTTTTTTACTCCATTTTTTTTGGTATCATTTTTTGGTCAAGATTGCAATAGCTATGCTCTAAAGATGAAGAATACTTTTCTCTTATTTTATAATGACAATTATTAAATGTATATAGGTGTTTGATAATACAAAACTGAAAAATTACAACGGTTGTAAAAGAGGGTGATCACCCAAAGTGACAGTATAAAAAAACTCAAGGATTATTGCCATTCATAATTCATGAGTTTTAAGCTAATTGAATGGCATAACTTAAACTTATATTATTATGAAAAATTTTAGTTTCAATTCAGTAAAATCCTTTTTATCAAGAGATGAGATGAGACGTATTAGCGGAGGGCAAACGCAATTTAGCTGTTATTGCGGTTTTGAAGGTGGTGGACATGAACACCTCAAGATTTATGTGGAAGCTGATAACGTAGGCGACGCATTAAACTCAATGAATTGCGGTGGTTTGGGTGCAACCTGCAATGGTGCGTAATAATTTCCTAACTTTAAACGGTCATTAGTTTATGAAATGACCGTTTTTCAATTAAACATTTAAACAAAGTTTTGCAATGCCTAATAAAAGAGTTTTTTCCTTGTTTTTTTTGATTTTTAATGTGGTGGTTTTTGCACAAAAAAAAGTCAAAACAGACTTTAAGTATAAAGTCACTTATAATTTACATTACACATTAGATTCAACCAAATTAGATGAAGGAAAATCAGAATATATGGTGCTCTTTTTGGGAGATGATTTTTCTTCATTTTCAAGTAGAGCCAAGCTCTTTAAAAACAGCGTTGTAGTTAAAGGAAATACTGCTTCTACTTCTAAGGAAAGTATAACGGCTTTTCCCGCTGTAATATTAAAAAATCCTAAGGAAAACTATTTGGCATATACCTTACAAATCGTGGATGATTATTTTTATTATGAGCAACCTTCAAATTTATTTGATTGGAAAATTCATGATGAAATTAAGGACATTAAGGGATACGCGGCTCAAAAAGCAACCACCACATATTCTGGCAGAGATTATATAGCTTGGTTCACTACAGACATACCAATTTCAGATGGGCCTTTTAAGTTTAATGGCCTTCCAGGGTTGATCATTGAGATTTCGGACACTCAAAATCACTATAGCTTTACGCTTTATGCATTTGAAAAATTGGAGCCACCTGTCTCTTTTACAATCAATCTGAAACAGTATGTTTTAACTACTAAAGAAAAACTTCTCGAAGTCCAATATAGATACAGACAAGACCCTTTTACGTACGCAAATAACCCAAATGTAAAAATAACTCCAGAAGTACATCAGGCTTACATCAAAGCCTTTACTGAGATGTTGGAGAAAGAAAATAATCCTATTGAAAAAGACTAAGTTTTTAGTGCTTCTTGTCCTATTGATGTTTGGTCTGAAAGGCTTTTCGCAAAATAAAATTACGGGCACTGTTAAGGACACTGCCGGAAATATATTGGCAGGCGCAGTGGTTACCATAAAAAGCGAACATTCAAATGCAATTTTAAGCTATGGCACAGCAGATATTGATGGCCATTTTTCTGTTGCTATTAGCACCGACGCTTTAAATTTGGTTATTAGTGTTTTGCACTTAGGCTATAAAACGTTTGATAAAAAGATCACAAACACATCCCAAAATATATCCATAACCTTAGAGGAATCTATTGAAGCGCTAAAAGAAGTTGTTGTCACCTCTTATAATATTGAAAAAAAGGGCGATACTTTAAGTTATTCCGTTTCTGCATTTAAAGACCAAAAAGACAGGACTATTGCAGATGTTTTAAAAAAAATGCCTGGTATTGAGGTCCTGAGCAACGGTCAAATATTATATATGGGAAACGCGATCGAGAAATACTACATTGAAGGTATGGATATGCTAGAAGGTCGTTATAATTTGGCTAATGATAATATATCGGCTGATGATGTAAGCAAGGTTCAGATTTTGGAAAACCATCAGCCTATTAAAGTGTTGGATAGTTTAATTTTTTCAGATAAGACATCCTTGAATATTAAGTTGAAAAACAATGTTTCTGTAACCGGTTCTGCTGAGATTGGCGGTGGATTTAGCCCTGTTTTATTTAAGACGAATATTACGCCGTTAGTATTCACAAAAAGAAGTCAGGCTTTAGTAAGTTATCAATATAATAATACTGGTAATGACCTTTCACGTAGCAATAACGATTTTTCTACTTCAGATAATTTAACGACCGGTTTTGATGCTGTAAGAAAAAACATTTTGTCTTTACGGCAACTTTCCCAGCCTCCATTTTTAGGTGCAAGATGGTTGGATAACAATGACCACCTTGCCAATATCAATTATCTGTATCGCATAAAAAATGCCACAGACCTTAAAATAAACCTGTCTTATCTAAATGGTTCCCGTATGGATCATGGCAGTAGGAACACAACTTATATAACTCAAAATGACACCATAAATTATGGCGAAAACATAGATAACATACTATTTTTGAATTCGTTAAATTCTAAGTTTACCATTGAAAGAAACCAGTCAAAAAGTTATTTACTAAATACATTTGTTGCTAATACATTTTGGGATAGTCAAAGAGGAACCATCATCAATGATAATTTAGATGTTTCTCAGCAACTTTCAAACCCATACCTATTGCTGACCAATAAACTTAAAATAATAAAACCCATAGGCAAGCAATTAATAACATTTGACTCCAGTAGTGGCTATACCGATACTGAGCAAGAGCTGACCGTTTTGCCAGGACAGTTTGAAGAAATACTAAACGATGGGCAGGACTATGAAAGCAATAGGCAAGGCACAAGATTATCTACTTTTTTTACAGAGAATACCGTCGGTTTTACCAAAAAACTCGGTGCTTTTACCATATCGCCAAAGGCTGGACTGGCATATAAACATCAAAAATTGACATCAGATTTACAAAAAATTTTCGATGGCAATCAAACACAAATTGATGGAGATTACCAAAATGACATGCAATTAACCAACCCAAACCTGTTTATTACCAATCATTTAAATTTTAAGAAAGACAGATGGACAATTGTTTTAAAATCTCCTTTGTACCTGCGTTATTTTAAAACAGACCATAAAATTTCGAGCCAGCAACAAACGATAAGGCGATTAAATTTTGAGCCAGATTTAACGATTACAAAAAAACTATCGCCCTATTGGGAAGCAAGTGTCAGAGGTAATATTGAAAACAGATATGGCGAGATTGACAATTTGTTTGATGGCTACATGCTGAAAAACTATTTAAGTTTAGTGCGATATAATTCTACTTTGGGCGAGCAAACCAATTATGCGTCTTCTCTAAGTATTAAATACAGAAACGCATTAAAGGCTTTATTTGCTACCGCAACATTTGGTCTTACCAAAAATGAGAACAACCTACTTTATAATAGTTCTATTGCAGATAATGGCTCATTAATAATAGAGAGCATTGAAAGAGATAATGAAGTTACGGCTCAAAGTGTCAATTTTAATGTCAGCAAATATTTTAGCAAGGCCAAAACAACTTTAACACTAAATAGCAGGTTCTCGTTTTCTGAAAGACCTCAGATTGTTAACGGTACATTTGGATCATTTAAAAGCACAGACCAGCGTTATGACGTTGATGTAAAATCTGAAATCGCAAAATGGTTTGGCCTCGGCGCAAGTTCGAGGCTTACCGTTGCAAGATTACAATCTACAAACGATCAGTTTAGCGCAATAAAGAATTTGGAAAGTTCGATAGCAACATTTTTTTACTTAAGCGACCATCAGTTTTTAAATATTGATGCAGAGTATTATTACAATAACATCGGGACGAGCAAGAACAATAACTATTTTTTAAATTTCAGTTACCAATTTACCGTTAAAAAATACAACCTTGATACTAAGATTGTTTGGAATAATGTACTTAATACAAAAAGGTATGTAAGCGCTTTTAACGGTGAGTTTTTTAGCAACGAAAATTTTTATAAGTTAAGGCCATCTCAACTTTTAATTACTTTTAAGTTTTCATTATAAACTAAGTATTTGTGATTAACTGTTATTTGTGAAGAATGTTAATTGTTCGACTTCAAACAAGCCGATGTTACAGACTACAATCTTATTATGTTATCAATTATAATAAAATGAGTTCTCCTGGAAAGTCTTGGATCCAGCTCCAAAGTCTATGATTTCCATTCCACTTGTCCACTTCCCGAAAAAAGTCGGGAAGCGATCAAACCCCATTGCAACCTCCAACTTTGAGGTAGCGTCCGCTTAACTTAGGCAAAACGAGATAAATCCGTTAAAATAACACAGGAAGCACATTCTCCAACATTCCGCGCCAGTCTGCCAAAAGGGGCAGGAAAAGCTTCATTCCGAGAAAAGAGCTTCCCTAAAAAGTCATGGACACAATTCCCGATTTCCATTCCTTTTGTCTGCTCCGTGCTGGGAAGATCAGGAAGCAAGCCAACGGCATTTCCATCTTTTAAGTTCCCTCTGCTTTAATCCCGCTAAGAAATCGTTTAAGTAGTCAAAAGCCTAAGTAGAACTTCGGCTATCAGTTAAGATTAGTTTACGAAAAAAGTTTGAAAAATATAAGGGAAACCTTTAAAGTGGCGCCTTGTAGTCGCGTTTTTATGTTAATGATAGGTGTGTTTACAACGAATAACTATATTTTCGCCTTTTAAATGAAATTTAAATCTTATGAAAGAACTTATTGAAAACATGCAAAACACTTTTGAGTCATTTGAAAGTGATGCTAAATTGCAACTAGAAAGTGGAAACAAAGCAGCAGGAACAAGAGCAAGACAATCGTCATTAGCCTTGGAAAAATTATTAAAGGAATTCCGTAAAGTCTCGATTGCTGAATCCAAGAAATAAACAAAGAAATCATCTCATTAACTAAAAATGAGATGATTTCTTTTTTTTTGCCATTATGTATTGAGGGGTGATCTTAAAAAGTGGGATAGTAAATATAGCTATTAATCTGAGTCGAGCGTAAGCAGATATGTCACTCAGCCCATTGCCGCTCCATTCCGCGAAAAGCTCCATTACGGGCAAAGCGCT
>NZ_JBMDWE010000056.1:0-17131 GCF_053579655.1 Gelidibacter sp.
TTCAAAAAACCTCGAAATGAAGGAGATTGAGGATCAAAAACATTGAAAGACCTTTATTTATCATTATTCTTAGTAGGTCAACGCAACTTTAATCGGACAACTTGATTTCAAATATTAAAATCCTGAAAGGAGAACTCATTATTGGTGTTTTGATAAGGAAGCAACCTTTCTGAAAGATGGTGCGGCCTTTAAGAATTATACGATATTTGTTGATAAAGCGAAGGAAACCATCATTATTAAAGATTTGCCCAAAGGCGAATATGCTGTTTCCTTGTATCATGATGAAAATTCGGATGGTAAATGCAATCGTAATATGTTGGGAATTCCAAAGGAAGGTTACGGATTCTCAAATAATATAATACCCGAGTTTTCAGCGCCTTCATATAAGGATTGTAAAATTTTACTTGCAAATAACAAAGTCCTGGATATTGTATTGCAGAAATAAACACGATAAATAGCTGTCAAATACTAACACACTTAATATCATAAAATAAATACTTGCTACGCTATCGTCAATTGCTTTTTAATTATGGATTATTAAATAGGACACTATGGCAACACAAAAACAACCTAGCTTAGTAAAAGGCATCCAATATTTTTTCTTAAAAGATAAATCCGTTATTCCGGTTTCCGTCGATGCCATCACAAATTCTGAAGAAACCGTTTTGGGAACTGCAGTAGTTTTGGCGATTACCTTATCGATGATTTTGACTTTGGTTGCTTATTTTGGCATTAAAGTAAAAAAAGCACCGTTTTTTCCCACCACAGTTTGGCTGACTATAAAACATGGGTTTTTCACTTTTGGGGTATTGATCTCATTAGCAGTGCTATGGCAAAAATTTATGGGTACCGTTGAGGTTTCTTTAGTTTCTGCGTTAATTATTATAGGTGTTATTGCAGGCGTGGTCTCGGCTATTATTAATTATCTCACTTTGAAAGAGAGCATGATTATTGAAAAAGTTAAGCAATAAACATATGCTATATCAATACTTTTTAGCAATTTGCTTGTTTTTTATAACGTTCATTGTTCAAGCTCAAGTTGATGAAAATCAAAATAAAATAGCGTAGTCCTTATGAACTGCTTTTAAGCTATTATAACACCAATTTTAATCCGTTAAAAAAAGGATTGCTCTAATTAAAGATGGCGATGTCTTTAGAAGATCGTTCGATGAAAAACATCAAGAAATTGCTCCAAAAGGAGATATTTAAAAATAAAAACCTTTTAATTCTGAAAACAGAACCCATGATAAGCATACGAAAAGCAACCGTAGACGATCTTAAAAAAGTTCATGAAATTGAAATCTTAAGTTTTAAAGAGGGCAGTTATCCGCTGTTTATGTTACGGCAATTGTTTGATATTTCTGAAGATTATTTTTTAATTGCTGAAGAAGAGGACAAGATTTTGGGGTATGCCTTAGGGAATCTTGTAGCCAAAGAGGAGCAGGGGTGGATCTTGTCCTTAGGTGTACATCCAGGCGCGAGAGGAAAACAAATTGGAAAAACCTTGACTAACGAATTGATTGCGCTTTTAGAAGACAATGATTGTAAAGAAATTTGTTTAACTGTACATCCTGATAATGCGTCTGCCATAAAAATATATAAAACTTTGGATTTTGAAATCATCACGCTATCTGATAACTATTATTTGGATAACGAACCACGGTTTCTGATGAAAAAGGAAGCTGTCTCCAACATCGTAAATTCATAAAAAAGAACATGACACGCGCCTGTTCAACATTTCATCAACCAAGGAAATGATTAATCGCGAACTGCAGGCGACCCTTGAAAACAATAAATACAAACACATGAAAAAAACAATTTATATCATCATTTTAGTGACTGCTTTCTTTAGCTGTAAAAACAAGGAAGAATCAACCGATTCTGCAAAAACCGCGAAAGATCCAGCTCAATTATTTTACAATGGCGATATCCTCACAATGCATTCTGAAAAACCATCGTATGCAGAAGCTATTGTAGAGGAAAATGGTAAGATTGTTTTCGTCGGAAGTCAATCAGAGGCAGAGATGAAATATCCAAATGCAAAAAAGATAGATCTTGAGAGAAAAACGCTTTTGCCAGGATTTATTGATCCGCATAGTCATTTTGGTATGGTGTCCAATACGATGGGACAGGTTGATTTGAATCCAGAGCCTGTGGGGACGGTTACTGATATCGAGGATATTCTGGCAAATTTAAAAGCCTATAAAGAAGCTAATAAGATTGCCGATGGCGAATGGATTTTTGGTTGGGGTTATGATGATGGAGAATTGGCTGAAAAACGTCATCCTACCAAAAATGATATCGACAAAGTGTTGCCAAACAATCCTGTGTATTTGCAACATACCAGTGGACATATGGGGGTTGCCAATACGTTGGCGCTCGAGAAAATGAAGGTTTCTGCCGATAGTAAAAATCCGGAAGGCGGGAATATTGTTCGTTTTCCAAACTCAAAAGAACCAACTGGTTTGGTTCAGGAAACAGCCATGTATCCATTTGTGCGTCACATGTTAGAAGAATTGGCCAGTAAACAAGCGAAGTTTTTCGACACTACACAACAGTATTATGCGGCGAACGGAATTACCACGGCACAAGACGGAATGACGGATCGCAACACCATTCGATTTTTTCAAGCCCAAGCAGATGCGGGTAAGTTTTATATTGATTTAATTTCCTTGGCAGGCTATTCTGAATTGGAAAGCAATTTAAAAGATTCTACACTGCATTTTAAAACCTATAAAAACGGCTTTAAAGTGCAAGGCACAAAAATTGTCGCCGATGGTTCGCCACAGGGTAAAACTGCCTATTTTACAAAACCTTATAAGTCGGAAGTTCCTGGTTGTACGCATGATTGCAGAGGCTTGCCAAGTTTAACTCAAGATGAATTGAATAAATTGTTTGTAATGGCTTATGATAAGGACAACCAATTATTTGTGCATTGTAATGGCGATGCCACGGTGGATATGGTTTTGGAAGCCCATCGAAATGCCTGCATTCTGTTAAATCAGCCTTTGGATAAAGACCGAAGAACGATTGTGATTCATGCACAGTTTGCACGTCAGGACCAGCTGTTGAAATTAGTGCAGTATAATATGGAACCATCATTTTTTACCAATCACGCTTACTTTTGGGGCGATGTCCATGTTGAAAATTTAGGCAAACAGAGAGCCGATTTCTTAAGTCCGATGGTTAGCGCAGAACGCTTGGGATTAAAGCCAACCAATCATTCTGACGCCACAGTCACGCCCATTGATCCGATTTTTACAATTTGGACCGCGGTTAATCGTGTGTCACGTTCAGGAGCTATTATCGGCGAAAAGGAAAGAGCCAAGCCTTATTTGGCATTAAAGGCAATTACCAGCAATGCCGCTTACGAGTTTTTTGAAGAAAATTTTAAAGGCACATTAGTAGAAGGAAAGCTGGCAGATTTTGTAATTTTAGATAAAAATCCACTGAAGGTAAAACCAATGGATATTAAAAACATTCAGGTTTTGGAAACGATTAAAGAAGGTAAAACAGTTTTTAAGAAATAAACCTTGAAAGGTAGAGCTTCTAGAGTCGATCCTTTTTGGCAATTTTAAAGACCATATAATGGCCTGTTTTCGAAGCGTTACATCGTATATGCAATAAAAATGAAGACCCAACAAAATATGGAAATTGTTCTTGCTGAACATCCTAAAGGAGTTCCGACAGAAAATACGTTTAAGAGCAGCGCTATCGACATGCCGATTCTTAAAGATGGAGAAGTCTTGTTAAAAAGTCTTTATGTATCTGTTGATCCCGGAATGCGTGGTTTTATGGACAAAGGTGAGGATGATGCGGCAGGTGTAAAATTTAAAATTGGTAAACCTATTACCAGTAGAACTGTCGCTCAGGTCATAGAAAGTAAATCAGGAAATTTTAAGAAAGGTACCATAGTCCACGGTCGCTTGGCCTGGCAAAAATATCAAACCAGTTCCACAGATGCTTTGGAAAAAGTGGATCCGTCTTTGGCGCCCATATCGACCGCTGTAGGTTTGTTAGGAATCCCTGGTTTGGCAGCTTATTTTGGGATAATAAACGTTGGTTTGCTTAAAAAGGGAGAAACAGTAGTCGTTTCTGGAGCGGCCGGTGCGGTAGGTAGTATTGCTGTTCAAATTGCAAAGATCAAAGGCTGTAAAGTTATTGGGATTGCAGGATCAGAAGCCAAAATCGCGTATTTGGAAAACGAATTGGGTATTGATCAAGGCATTAACTATCAAAAAACCGAAGATATGGAATCTGCCATTAAAGCCACCTGTCCAGAAGGTGTCGATGTGTTTTTTGATAATGTTGGCGGCGAACTTTTTGATGCCGTTTTAGCTAATATTAATCGTAAAGCACGACTGGTAATTTGCGGACAGATTTCAGAATATAATAGTGATCATCCACCAACAGGTCCAAGGCCAGCACATCAATTAATTAAAAAATCCGCGCGAATCGAAGGTTTTGTAGCTTTTGATTTTATGGATGAATTTGATTTCGCAAAAAAACAGTTGGCCGAATGGTACAATACTGGCCAACTAAAATATAAAGAAAATCTTCTTGAAGGCTTTGAAAAAATTCCTTCAGCATTTATCGGATTGTTTTCAGGAGAAAATATCGGAAAGCAAATGGTTAAGGTTGCTGATGAAATGTGGTTATAGAGGTTGTAATTAAAGTTGTGTTTGAAAAGAATCAAGACCGGTTCGCTTTAAGAATCAAGAACAAAGACTAGCCTGGTAAAGCGTCGAAAATATGAGATTTAAATTTGTAAGAAGACGAAAGTTTTTATGTCAAAGTTTGTTTCTAAAAAAATAAAATTAATATTCTCATCAGGAACATTAGCTATTTATGACATGATTTTTATAAGATCGAATCACGTTAAATCGGAAAAAAATAAATAATAAAAATAAACAATAAATAATATTCATATGGATACATCAAAATTTTTTGACTTAAAAGGGAAAACCGCAATAGTCACAGGCGGAGCCAATGGAATAGGAAAAGCATGTTGCGAAATACTTGCGGCTTACGGTGCTAATGTGGTCGTTTCAGATTATAATTTGGAGGCTGCAGAAAAAACATCAAATGAAATTAAGGCTGACGGAGGCAAATCCATTGCGATCGATTGTGATGTGACCAGAGATGAAGCTTTAGTGAATTTGGTAGATAAAACCGTAGCAAAATTTGGCAGCATCGAAATCCTCGTGAATAACGTAGGCGGCGGCGGTGCTGGTAAAGAAAGTCCTTACGATATTACTGTAGAGCAATTTAAGAAAGTGTTCGACATGAACGTTTTTAGTATGTGGCGACTTTGCCAATTGGTAGCACCACACATGAAAAAAGCGGGTTACGGAAGCATTATTAATATGTCGTCTATGGCATCGATCAATAAGAGTCCGGCCATTAGTGCGTACGCGTCTTCTAAAGCAGCCATTAATCATATGACGAGAAACTTGGCCTTCGATTATGGACCAGATAATATTCGTATCAATGCCATTGGACCAGGTGCTACCAGAACGCATGCATTAAGTACGGTATTAACACCCGAATTGGAGAAAGCCATGCTGAAGCACACACCAATTCAAAGATTAGGAGAAGCGGAAGATATCGCCGGTGCGGTGCTTTATTTTGCGGCGCCAATTTCAAGTTGGACCAGCGGCCAAGTCATTTTCATCAATGGAGGTGGCGAACAAACATTGGATATGTAAGAAAGAATTAAGACCGCTTCGCTGTTAGAACAAAGAACATAGACTAAAGACTCAAATTGTAAAAATTTGAGTCTTTGTTTTAAAATTAATTAGCCATCTTAAAATCGCATTTTAATAGATTATAATTCCAGAATTAGCTGTCAAATATTACGTGGTCAAAAAGTTTGATAATTGAGATTATAAAAGCTTTTGACTGCGCTTATTGTTTTAAATTTGCAGCTTAAATTTTTTAAAGCAAAACAATGGCAAAAGCACTTGAAAACAAATGGATCGTCTTATGCATCCTCGCCCTGACTTGGGGAAGTGTTTTTATCTTAATCAAGAAAACCTTACTGGTTTTTAGTCCCTATGAAATTGGTGCCCTTCGAATGGTCATTTCAGGGATTGTACTCGTGAAATTTGGATTGCCAGCATTGCGTAAAATGTCCAAGGAAACGATGATATGGGTGGGTGTCGCAGGGTTTTTCGGTAATTTTTTCCCCACGTTTTTATTTCCCATAGCTCAAACACAAGTAAGCAGCTCTATGGCAGGTATTCTAGATACTTTAGTGCCAGTTTTTGTGCTCGTGATAGGATTTTTATTCTTCGGAATTAAAAGTAAATTGATCCAAATTGTTGGTGCGGTAATTGGCTTTTCGGGCGCTGCCGTTCTGTTGTATTTCTCTCAAACAAGTGCTGGAGAGACGCAGTTTTTATATGCCTTACTTATTGTGTTGGCGACAGCTTGTTACGGCTTGTCTGCATTGATTGTGAAATATAGATTAGGTCATGTGCCATCACTTCAATTGTCGAGTGGCGCCATTTCGTTATGGCTCATTCCTTCATTGATTGCTTTGACATTTTCTGGTTTTTTTACCAGTTTTGAATCTTCTCCCGAAACATGGGAAGGGATTGGTTATATGATGATTTTAGGAGTTTTTGGAACTGCTATTTGTGGCGTTTTATATAATAAGTTAATTCAGGAAGTGTCGCCAGTATTTGCAAGTACGGTTACGTATTTATTGCCAATTGTCGCGGTAAGTTGGGGATTGTTGGATGGCGAAAGATTTACTATTTGGTATCTGTTAGGCGCTATGTTAATATTGATTGGCATTTATCTCATTAGAGAGCCCAAGAAAAAACCACAACATGTACCAAGATAACGTTCGCCTCAAATCAGTGGCCTAAAATTATATGACAGATGTTAAAATTACTTAACAACCGATGGTTTCTTTTCAGCATCCTGGCACTTACTTGGGGAAGTTCATTCATCCTAGTGAAAAAATCATTGCTTGCCTTTTCTCCTTATGAGATTGGCGCCATTCGTGTCGCTGTTTCGGGACTTATCTTAGGGATTATTGGATTTCCCGCTATTTTTAAAATGCCTCGTAAAACTTTGTTTTGGGTGGTAGTGGCCGGTTTTTTTGGGAATTTCCTGCCCATGTTCCTGTTTCCAATTGCACAACAAGAGGTCAGCAGTTCATTAGCGGGAATTTTGGATGCCTTATTCCCCATTTTTGTGCTTGCTTTTGGATTTTTGTTATTTGGCATAAAAAGTACCGTAACGCAAGTTTTCGGAGGTGTTGTCGGGTTTTTGGGCGCCGCCAGCCTCATTTATTTTTCAGAAGCTAATTCCGAAGACTCTCAATTTTGGTATGCCATGCTTGTCGTTCTGGCAGGCGCGTCTTATGCTGTCAATGCTTTGGTCATTAAAGAGAGAATTCCGGATTTGACGTCTATCAAGTTAACGGCGGCGGTGTTTTCATTTTGGTCGATTCCCTCATTTATAATCTTATTTTTTACGGGATTCTTTCAAAATTTTGAATTGACACCAGAACGAACGGAAGCGATGGGTTATTTAGGGATTTTGTCCGTTTTCGGAACCGCCGTTGCCATGTTTTTGTATTATAAATTGATCCAGAACACATCGCCTGTATTTGCAAGTTCAGTAAGCTATTTATTGCCTATTGTTGCGGTCATGTGGGGAATTTTAGATGGCGAAGAATTCACTTTATGGTACATCGTTGGAGGTGTATTGATTTTAATCGGTATCTATATGATTCGTGAGAAGAAGGAGAAGCTTCTATAATGACTAGACCTCACAGGTTTTGGAAACCTGTGAGGTCTCTCGTAGTGTGTAACTTTTATTAAAATCAAGGAATTAAGACATTAGATGTCTAATTACTGATTATGGATATGCATTAAAATCTATAAAATTTTTAAATTCGTGCATTCGCGGCATTATTCTAAACCCCTGTTTTTTCTATTTTCTCATTCATAAAATTGGAATTTCGCCTAAAAACCATTATATTCTCCACTTCGGAAAAATAAAAAAATAATTCATGTATTGTGACTCCATTTCGTCTGTCTTGAGTCTTGATTTTTATTGAATACCTAGTGTACCTTTTGCTGCACCACTGCAGCTTTTTCCATAAATCAGAATTAATAATTGTTTGTAGAAATGCTTTTTATGTAAGTTTTTTCTGCCGACTACAACTCTATTACCATAAATGAATAACAAAAGAATTGGAAAAATGACTCAAAAGCGTGTCGGAATTATTGGTGCAGGACCCAGTGGACTGGCGCAACTGAGAGCTTTTGAAGCAGCAAAAAATGTAGGATTGGATGTGCCAGAAGTGGTGTGTTTTGAAAAACAAAGTAATTGGGGCGGCATGTGGAATTACTCCTGGCGAACCGGTGTTGGGAAGTATGGAGAACCCATCCATGGCAGTATGTATAAATACTTATGGTCTAACGGTCCAAAGGAATGTTTAGAGTTTTCAGACTATTCCTTTGATGAACATTTTAAAAAGCCAATCTCCTCTTATCCACCCCGACCGGTATTATTCGATTATATCCAGGGACGGATTAAAAAGAATAAAGTGCGCGATTATATTCGGTTTGATACCACGGTGCGTTGGGTTAACTATAATGAGGAAACTGAAAAGTTTGAAATGGTTTTGGACGATCTGAAAATCAATAAAACCTACACGGAAGTGTTTGATTATCTCGTGGTGGCTTCAGGTCATTTCTCAACGCCAAATATGCCTTACTTTAAAGGGATTGAGGATTTCCCGGGTCAAGTGATGCATGCGCACGATTTCAGAGGTGCTGATCCTTATAAAGATCAAGACTTGTTGATTATCGGAAGTAGTTATTCGGCTGAAGATATCGGCGTGCAATGTCATAAACATGGCGCAAAGACGGTTACTTTGAGTTATCGAAGCAATCCGATTGGTGTGAATTGGCCAGACGGTATTACGGAAGTCCCGTTATTGACTCATTTTGAAGACGACATAGCCCATTTTAAAGATGGGACATCGGCCAGATTTGATGCCGTTATTATGTGTACGGGATACCAGCATAAATTCCCATTTCTACCGGATGAATTACGCTTAAAAACCAAAAATAATCTCTACCCTGACAATCTTTATAAAGGCGTATTCTTTAACGAATTGCCAAAATTGATTTATTTAGGAATGCAGGATCAGTACTATACCTTTAACATGTTTGATGCGCAGGCTTGGGTGGCGCGAGATTTTATGATGGAGCGCTATGAATTACCGTCAAAAGCAGAACGACGCATCGATATTGATACCTGGTTAAGCGCTAATGAAAAACTGCATTCGGGTGCTGATGATGTCGATTTTCAATCGGCTTACATTAAAGATTTATTGGCGATTTCTGACTATCCTGATTTTAACGTCGATAATGTTGGCGTGATGTTTAAGGAGTGGCTTCAGGATAAGGACGAGAATATTTTAACTTATAGAGATAAAACATTCCAAAGTGTGGTTACTGGTACCAAGGCCGAAACCCACCATACTGAATGGATGGACGAATTGGATGATAGTAAAGAACGCTATCTCTATTTTGATGAAAGTGAAGAGGAACTGGAAGAAGTTGCTGAAGTGCAACGCGAATAAGTTCTTGAAATCACTTAAATAGCTCATTTTTATTATGTAGACCTCACAAGTTTTTAAAACATGTGAGGTCTTTTTATTGAAGGAAATACCTTAATTTAACACTACAAAAAACACTTTAATATGAGTTGGATCTTACTTGCAGAAATCGCATATGGATTATTAGTTATTTTCGTCATTTTAAGGGTTTTATATGATACGCGAAGCAGCACTAAAGCGTTGGCTTATATCCTTTTTATTGTATTTGTTCCTTTTGTGGGCATGATTTTTTATTTTTATGTGGGCATCAATTATCGAAAACGAAAGTTGTATTCGAAGAAAATTGTTGACGATGAACCGCTTCGAAAAAGCATTAAGGAAAGAATGAATACATATTCTGAATCGATAGGCACTTCGGGCTTAGTAGCCGGCAGCTATCAGAATTTATCAAAATTCATCTTGCATTCGGGAAGCAGTCCGTTAACCGCAAATAACCAAGTGAAACTGCTGATTAATGGGGAATAAAAATTTCCAGAGCTCTTAAAAGCCTTAGAGAATGCGAAATCTCATATTCATATCGAGTATTATATTTATGAAAATGACATTACAGGAAATTCTGTGGCCAATATTCTGATCAGAAAAGCGCAAGAAGGCGTTGAGGTGCGATTTATGTATGACGATTTTGGAAGCCATGGGCTTGGCAAAGCATTTATCAAAAGATTAGAAGATGCTGGTGTACAAACAATCCCTTTTTACAGAATAAGATGGTATGCTTTGGCCAACCGACTCAATTACCGTAACCACCGAAAAATTATTATAATTGATGGTACAGTCGGATTTGTAGGAGGAATTAATATGAGTGATAAATACCGAAACGATCTCAAAAAAGAAAATCCTTTATTTTGGAGAGACACCCATTTGATGATCACAGGTGCAGCGACCTCGTATTTACAATACTTGTTTATGTGCGATTGGAATTTTTGCAGTCCAATATGTTTAGAGTATGATAAAAAGTATTTTCCTGATCAAACACAACATGACTCCATAAAAAATGATATCGTGCAAATTGCAGCATCAGGGCCAGATAGTAAGCAGCCTGTTATTTTCTATTCGCTATTGGAAGCCATTGGTTCTGCAAAGAATAGCATCTATATCACAAGTCCGTATTTTATTCCAGGAGAAAGCTTGATGGATGCTTTGATTATCGCCATTCAAAGCGGATTGGACGTCAAGATTTTAATTCCCGGTATTTCAGATTCTAAAATGGTAAATGCTGCGGCAAGTGCTTATTATACGGAACTCTTGCAATATGGCGCGAAAATCTATCAATACAACAAAGGCTTTGTTCACGCCAAAACAATGGTCATTGATGATAATTTAGCAATTGTTGGATCGGCAAATATGGATTACCGAAGTTTTGATCTCAATTTTGAAGTGAATGCGATAGTGTACGGTAATTCGCTTGCAAAACAATTGACGGATGTCTTTTATGATGATTTAGAAGAGTCTGAAATGATCGATGCATCGGTATGGCTTCAACGACCAAAATATATATTACTGTGGGAAAGAGCCGTCCGATTATTATCTCCGTTCCTATAAGAGTTTGATTTTCAGTAACATTTAACAAAACTTTGGCTGTGCCATATTCGAAAATATTCCAACACATCGTATATTTAGGATAGATTTAATATTAACAACCCAGAAGCACAATTTGCAGCTGATGAATTTAAATCTAACATATCTTCTATACATCTATAGTGTTATTAGATTTAAAATTAGGTTTGGAAATTATGCCTTCTACATTTAAATGTATAATACGATGAAAAAAACAAACAAATTTTATTCCGCAATCGCTGAAAATGGTAAACTAGACATTCAAAGTAAAAATTTAAATTGCGAAGAGGTCAGAAGGAGCCCTTCTAAAAATTTAAAAAATGCAATGTTAATGACATTCGTCATGGTTTTTGGCGCTGTCGGTATTTCAAATGCACAATTGAGCAAAGGCGATTATATGATCGGTACCGACTTGGGTAGTGGTATTACAAGTACAGCAAGCAACGGACTTTTCGGTTTTAACTTTGGACTTAATAAAGGTGCAGGATTTAACGTTGGATTAGCTCCAAAAGTTGGTTATTTTGTTTCTGATAACTTCTTGATAGGAGCAGTGGTCAATTTAGGTTATACTAAATCTGCTAAATCAGAAGGTGCTTCTGAAGCTACTCTCTATGGAATCCAGGCCTTATCTAGATACTATGTGTCTCCAGGAGAAAAAGGTATAGATAACTTGTTGAAAAACGGACGTTTTTTCTTGGAAGCAAATGCAGGTTTTGCAGGAGTAAATGTTAAAGATGGTCCAACTACAAATGGTTTTGCATTCGGATTTGGGCCTGGTTATGCTTACTTTATAACAGACAGTGTGGCCTTGGAAACTTCAGTTAAATACAATGGGCTCGTAGGTGGTGGAAATACGACCTATCAGCATAGTCTTGGGCTAACCGTTGGTTTGCAAGTTCATTTGCCAACGTCTCAAGCAAAAAGAGCAGTTCAGGATAAATAGGAAAGTATAAAGATGATTTAGAAAAAGGAGAATTATAAGCGTAATTCTCCTTTTTTATTTTAACCGGATCTATTCGGGTTTTTAGCTATGAAAGGGGGTAGGTTTTGTTTTTGAATACATTAAAAACCATCTTTATAATTGTGATGATTTAAAGCCAGAAAGCAAGAATTAGACGAAGAAAATAACCTGTGGACACGCACATATCCAGGCTTCATAGGTCCGAAATAGTTCTCAGTTTTTTATTTAAAGTGTCTCAGCAACGCGTTAAAAAGCATAAAAATGAAAGACAAGCACATCGTAATTATAGGAGGAGGTTTTGCCGGTGTTTATATGGCAAAAGCGTTGGGAAACAAAAAAGGGCTAAAAGTGACCTTGGTGGATAGGAATAATTACAATTTCTTTCCACCATTATTATATCAAGTATCTACAGGAATGTTGGATATTTCCAGCATATGCATCCCTTTTCGTACCCTCTTTACCGGAAAGGATAATTTGTATTTCAGGATTGGCGAATTGGAGGAAATCATCCCCGGAGAAAATAGAATAAAGCTGTCTACGGGAGATTTGGTCTATGATGATTTGATTATCGCAACTGGGACAAAAAGCAATTATTTCGGGATGGAGAATATCGAAAGAAACGCATTGCCAATGAAAACCGTCAATGACGCCATCAAATTGCGAAACTATCTGATCATGGAGGGTGAAAAATACACCTATTGTACCGATGAGGATGAAAAACGAAAAATCCGAAATATTGTCATTTCTGGAGCGGGTCCGTCAGGCGTTGAAATTGCGGGTATGATTGCTGAAATGCGCAAACTAAAATTACGAGATATCTATCCGGAATTGGTCAATGAACAGTTAAATATCTATCTGGTAGATGGTGCTTCAACCGTGCTGCCGCCAATGAGTGAAAAATCGCAAAAATACACCTATAAAACGCTTGAAAATATGGGGATAAAAGTGCGGTTGAATGCGTTGGTTACCGATTATAAAGACGATAAAGTCTTTTTTAACGATGGCGATTTTATTGAAACCAAAACTTTGATTTGGACGGCAGGCGTTACGGGGCTTAGGTTTAAAGGGATTCCTGATGAATGTTATGAACGCGGTAACCGATTGGCCGTTGATGCTTTTAATAAAGTAGCTCACACTAATAATATTTACGCTCTGGGCGACGCGTGCATTCAAAAAACAGATCCTGATTTTCCAGAAGGACATCCACAGCTGGGAAGTGTTGCAAAGCAACAAGGCAAAGCCATGGCAGAAAACTTTGTGGCCATGGTCGATAATAAAACGCTACAACCATTTAAATATAAGGATAAAGGCGCCATGGCAATTATCGGCGATAAAAAAGCAGTGGCTGAGATGACCTTTCCTAAAACCACATTTACAGGATGGTTGGCGTGGGCTGCTTGGCTTTTTGTGCATTTGTATTTATTGGTAAGCTATCGGAATAGATTTAGAACCTTTTGGAATTGGTTCAATGCTTATTTAGGAAAAGGCCAGTCTCAAGGCATTATGATTGGGAAAACTGCAGATATCGCACGCTCGGGTGAGTCGAAATGAATGTTTTTAAAAAAAAAAAACTAAAACTTGTTCATACTGAAGAGATTGAAGAAGAAATAAAATCAGTGAGTGCTGCCGCTTTATAAAGTTTGATAAGATTTTTTGTTTCTAATGAACGTCTGAGGCGTTTACTCAGCTATGTTATTCGTAAAACCTTATCTTTAAAAGATTGATTCCTTAAGAAGTTTTTAAATGTTATATATAAAAAGTATGACTGAAAATTGAAGTTTAAAAATAACCTTTGTTGTATCAATTAACCATATCATCTATTTCTCATGACAGAATTTTTAGAAACATACCAATCCCATATAATCTACGGTGCCATTGTTATTGCCGTGGTTATAGGACTACATTTTATAACCAACATCATCAATAAATGGTTACTTAAAAAAGAAGTAGAAAGAAATTCTGGAGCTCTTTCCACGCATGTAAAACCCGTGACCATATTAAAGCGCACGTTAAATACCCTTTGGTTAATTTTAGGGCTGATAGCCTTGAGTTTTATTTTTGTGGATGAAGATAAGCATGAAACCTTAAAAGGATACTTTAAACTCGCTGGGTATTTGGGCATGGTGGCTGTTGTGACTATTATATCCGCAACCTTAACCAATCTCTGGTTTAAACGCAACATTCAAGAAAGAATTCTACAGAATTATGATACCACAAGCTATAAATTCCTGCGTTATGTGGTCGTTTTTATTATTTGTTTTATCGGTATTCTTTTTGGAGTTATGGCTTTTCCATCCTTGCGAGGGGTTGCGCAAACCGCATTGGGCGGTGCCGGTGTTCTGGCACTTATCGCTGGCTTTGCTTCTCAAGAGGCCTTGTCAAACCTGGTAGGCGGTGTTTTTATTATCACATTTAAGCCTTTCAAAATTGGCGACGTGATAAAACTGAGTGATGCCATGGTAGGAACCGTGACTGATATTACCTTGCGACACACCATTATTCGTAATAATGAGAATAAAATGATTGTGGTTCCAAATGCGGTGATCAACAAAGAAAAATTGATCAATTATGATTTAGGTGATCCAAAATGTTGCGAGCTTATTGAAATGGGTATTACCTATGATAGCGATATTGATCTTGCCAAAAAGATATTGGCCGAAGAATGCGCAAAACATCCATTAATTCTTGATAACCGATCTAAAAAAGATATCAAAGAGGGGAAACCAATGATCCGAACAGCACTTATCAAATTTAACGACTCTTCAATCACGATCAGAGCTTGGGCTTGGGCACGCAGCTATAAAGAAGCATTTGCTATGAAATGTGATGTTTATGAAAGTGTAAAAAAACGTTACGATAAGGAAGGTGTTGGATTGGCGTTTCCGACGCGGACAGTTTATCTTATAAATGGGGGAGAAGTGGCAGATCAGCGTGATGACAAACTATAAAATTAAAGGCTTCAATCTAGATTGGAGGCAATCCATCTTGAATTTTATGATTATTTCGGAAAACTACCTGAAAAATTGAAACCGTTAATTATGTTCCATACGGCATAATTTTATCACTTCATCTCTTACTTTTTGAATCTTTGAATCCAATAATCCGATACT
The DNA here is from genome assembly GCF_053579655.1 of Gelidibacter sp. Classification (NCBI taxonomy): domain Bacteria; kingdom Pseudomonadati; phylum Bacteroidota; class Flavobacteriia; order Flavobacteriales; family Flavobacteriaceae; genus Gelidibacter; species Gelidibacter sp. Next base: position 15,275 of record NZ_JBMDWE010000056.1, read on the forward strand.
TTTCATTTGCTCGGTAGCATCCATAAGCTCTTTAACTAAAATGACATCCTTGTCGTAGGAGTATTTTATAAGAATCACTTTGCGTAAAAAGAAGTAGGAAATGTTAATATATTTATTCAGATAGGGATTCGGTTTTTGATCAGAAGGTAAAATAATATTACATCCCACGAGTTTCCTTCAGCTTCAAACGCGCCTTTATTCGCAGCTTCCATAATTCCGGGGCCACCTCCGGTCATGACTGTAAATCCGATTTTTGATAAGGCAGCGCCGATTTTTTCTGCACTTTTATAATGATCAGAATCTGCGGTGAATCTGGCTGAGCCAAATACAGTGACGCAAGGTCCGATAAAATGCATTTTCCGAAACGCTTTTATAAAGTTGAAAAACACTTTAATGGCAAAATTGAAATCCCTAAATCGCGACAATGGCCCTCTTACAAACAAGGATTCATCTCTAGATAGCTTTATTTTTTGATCAGTCTCCATATATGATTTTATGCTGTTTTTTTATAACTCCAAACTGCCAATCCGTTCATAACAATAGCGTAAATAAGTGTTTTAATAAGCTGCGGAAGTATGTCCATAAATCCAGAACCTTTAAGCATGACCATCCGCATCACTTGAACAAAGTATTTTATGGGATTGAATTCGGTAATGATTTGCGCCCAGCGTGGCATACTTTCAATAGGCGTGAACAATCCGCTCATCAGAATAAATATAACCATAAAAAACCAAGCAATAAACATGGCTTGTTGTTGTGTATCGGTAAAATTCGAAATGAATAAACCAATCCCCAAAATCACTAAAATATAAATGGAGGTGTAGAAATACAGGAGGGCTAAACTGCCGATGATTGGGATGTTAAATATCAAGCGCGCCAGTATCAACCCGACTGTTAATAAACCCATGCCAATAACCCAAAACGGGAAGAGTTTTCCGATGATAAATTGACTTTTCTTAATCGGCGTGACGTTGATCTGTTCCAAAGTTCCGATTTCTTTTTCGCGGACAATATTCATTCCGGATAGAAAAAGTGTAATCATCGTCACTAACAACACTAAAATTCCCGGCACCATAAAGGTTTTATAGTTTAGGGTTTCGTTGTACCAAAACAAGGGAATGGTGTCAATATTTAAAGGTTGTATTTGAGCGTCTGAAACTTGCATCAAATCCGTTTTGAGATGCTTGTTATAGTTTTGTAGTATTTGTGTAAGATACACGTTTTCAACACCAGCGGCAGCGCCATCAATGGCATTAATAGTGACGCCTAAATTACTGTGCTTTTCTTTTTGTAAATCCCGTTCAAAATGCCGCGGAATATCCAAAACAACATCAATTTCTCCTTTCAACATGGCTGCACTCGCGTTTTTTTCTGAAGAAAAATCAGTTAACACATTAAAGTAGGTGGAGGCATTGAATTTTTCTATTAACGCTCTCGAGGTTGAGGTGTGATCATTGTCGATATAACCAAATTTGATGTTTTTAACTTCAAAAGTGGCAGCATTAGATAAAATAACGAGTTGGAGTAACGGCAAAACAAAAATAATAGGCAGCATGCCTTTATTTCTAAAGATTTGCTTGAACTCTTTTTGTATGATGTATAGGATTGTTTTCATAATTCTAAATAAGAATAAAGAATAAAGAACACAGACAAGAGAAGAATCTTTCTTAATTAATTCAGATCTGTAGTCTATCCTCTATTATCTATTTTCTTTCATCTGTTTCACTCCAATCTCTAAATAAGAATAAAGAACAAAGAACAAAGACAAGAGAAGAATCTTTCTTAATTAATTCAGATCTGTAGTCTATCCTCTATTATCTATTTTCTTTCATCTGTTTCACTCCAATCTCTAAATAA
>NZ_JBMDWE010000057.1:0-15051 GCF_053579655.1 Gelidibacter sp.
GCCCTGGCCATCAATAGCGAACTGTGCTTTGGCGAAAGTGTACAGAGTAGCAAGACCAATGAGAGATTCACATCTGACGATTTTGTGTTTCATCAAGGGTTTATTGATGGTTTAGGGCTTACGCTTAATGAGAACCACATCGTTAACCAAATCCTGTATTTGGATGACAAACAAAAATGGCGCAAACTGCTCGATAAGAAAATTGAAGAGCTTAACAAAAGCTCCAATTTTGGTTCACAGAACAAAGTTGTATTAGGGAAAATACAGCATATCCTTGACCAAATCAACGCTGATGACAGCTCACGCATCATCCGTGGTCATCTTAATATTGTGTATTGGGCGAAGGAATTGACAGAGCTGGACAGAATAACCTCAAAGATTAATACGGAGTTCAAGGAATTGGACATTATCCCTTACTTTCCGCGAGGCGAAGAACGCAAGAATTACATCCTCAACAGTTACTGTTGCTTCTCATCAAATTTTTCAAATAACGATCTTTACGTTACCGATTTAAAGCATGCTCTGTGTTTGTTCATCAATAATACAAATTACAAATCGGATCCAACAGGAATCATTTTCAATGACCGTGAACATAACATTCCTGTCCTAAAAGATGTTTGGGACGAAGGCAAGAAACGCATCAAAGCACGAAACTTTGCCATCTTCGCTCCTACCGGCGAGGGCAAATCCTTTTTGGCCAATAATATTCTGCGTCAATATTTTGAAAGTGGCGTACGTTTGGTCATCATTGACCTCGGTGGTTCCTACACCAAATTCGCAAAACTCTATCCTGAACAGTATACGGTACTTCGTTATGAGAGTGGAAAGAATCTGGGTATTAATCCATTTTACATCAGCGATATATCTGACTTGGCACCAGAACGTCTCGAAGACCTATCGGTATTCCTGTTTGAATTGTTTGCTTCGGACTTAAAAGTGACCAAGGCACAATCGGTTTCCGTAAAAAAAATATTACGTCACTATTATGATAGCACTTCAGAAAACCATTCTTTGGAAGGCTTTTATGATTTTATAGAAAAGAATCAAAAAGATCTTCTCGACACCCTTAAAATCCATCCCGACTATTTTAATGTCACAAGCTTTTTACACGTCATGTCTGAATACGTTGGAGATGGCCTCTATAGTTTTCTTTTTGAGGTCAGCGAAGACCAGACCTATAAAATCGAGGATAAACGCTTAATCGTTTTTGAACTCGATGAAGTCAAGGACAACAAGGAAATCCTTTCCGTAATGTTGAAACTTATTAAATCAGCGATCCAACGCACCATCTGGAAAAATCGCGCTGAAAAGGGGATCATCCTATTTGATGAGTTTGCCAAACAACTCAAGTTTGATAACGTTCTTGAAAGCGTAGAATTTTATTACCAAGCCATACGTAAACAAAACGGTGCTATCGGGATTATTCTTCAATCCATTAATCAGCTTCCAAATAACTCAGTATCTGCAAGCATCCTTGAAAACACACAGGTCATTTACAGTCTGAACAATGAAAAAGGATATACTGAACTGGTTAAACGGCTCAATCTTTCCAGCCACGACTTGAACCAGTTAAAATCCATCAAGAACAATCTTTCCGGTGCACGGAAATATACCGAGATGTTCATCAAAATCGGAAAGGAAAGCAACATTTTCAGGCTCGAAGTTCCTAAAGAGGTTTATGCCGCCTATCTAACCGACGGACAGGAAAACGCGGCCATAATGGCCATTTATGAAAAGACCAATAATATGGAATTGGCTATAAAGGAATTCACTTCTAAATCCTAAAACTATGAAAAACGCAATGAAAATCCTGGAAAATTTTAACAATAGAAAGGTTGTGGGTAAAACAAAAACAGCAACGCTGATAATTATACTCATTATATCTTTTTTATTGCCTGCAAGCGCTGCGTGCCAGGGAATGCCCACGTATGACAACACCAATTTTATAAGCTTGGTAAAACAACTTATAGAATCAGGCAAACAGACCGCAAACATGATCAAGACCGTTGAATTCTTAAAAACCCAAAAAGAAAACCTTGAAAAGGTCAACGATGTGGTTAAACAGCTAAAGGCAGTTCGCGAAATCGGGCGCAATAACCAACGATTGATCCAAGTAATGCAAAATGACCTAAGAGACATTTTAAACAGTCCTTTCATTAAACCTGATGAAGTATCAAGGGTATCGCAATCTTTCAGCGCTATAGTCGAGAACTCTTTGGACACCATGGATTTTATAGATCAAATTCTATCCAGTGATTATCTAAAAATGAGCGATGCCGAACGTGCAGAAATTCTAAAGCAAAAAGAGCTGGAATCTATGGAAATGGTTTCCAACATTACCACTAAAACAAAACGCTACAGAGATATCATTTCATTTAGAAAAATGCAGGACAAAATTAATAACCGCAAAACCGAATATTAAACATGACGGCAACCATCATTTTAGGAATTGGCCTGGAATATATTGATACAGTCTTCCAGACCATACAGAACAGCAGTTTCTCGCAATACACCATTGCCGGAATGAAAACGCTTGCCGTCTTGTTTTTTCTGGTCAATATTCTCAAAAAATATAATGAGGGCGTTGCTGATAAAGACGGCTATACCTGGGGACTGACTCCAGGTGAGCTTGCGAAAAATTTTGCAATTGTCCTATTGGTCATATTCTCAACTCAGGTATTAGGATTTTTTGATGGTATCCTGGTCGCAATTGAGGGGCAATATCGTGCCACCGCTCCAGCACTTCTCCCTTTACAAATGCAGGATCTCCCGTTGGAGGAAGACATAAATCTTTATGATGTTGCAAAAAATGCAATGACATTATTGTATGAGGCTTTGATAACACCACTTTATGGTTTTAAAATCATAGCTTTTATAGTAAGTGTAATTCTTTGGATTTTAGATCTTTTCATCTATCCTCTTTTCTTGGCGGAACGCTTCTTTCTTCTAGGGATAATGCAGGCATTCTTCCCTTTGGTTATAAGTCTTGCCGTATTTGAAAAATTCCGATCACTTGCATACTCATTTTTCAAGTTATATGCTGCTGTATATATGCTGGTGCCGGCGTTCTTTCTTGTCAATGTATTTGTGAACGCCATTTATACTGAAATCAACACCAATTTTTGGACCAACCTTTTCGGTACCGAGTTTGGTCACGGCTTCTTCGCCCCTGTTGTTCAATTGGGTTCGGTAGGCTTCATCGTATTCCTGAAATTCAAATTGTACAGACGCGCAACCTCCTTTACCCTCAGATTGTTTAATAGCTAAATCTCATCAAATGAAAACTCCTTACAGAAACATATATAGCATCCTAAAGTTAAACCGGCTCATCGTTTTGACAGTTGTCGTTTGCACATTATTATCCAGTACCTTTTCACTTTGGATGGCTTTTACCACAAATAAAAACGCGCTCAATAGTGCATTTGCCATCAATACCGATGGCAGCATCATTCCGCTGAAGCTCGTTTCTCAGAAGGAAAATTTCGCTGTAGAAGCATTGGCACATTTAGAGCAGTTCCACAATTACTTCTATAATATTGATGCGAGCAACTATGAACGAAATTTAAAAAAAGCGCTTTGGCTAGGGAATAGTTCAGTGGACAATCTCTATCGTCAGAAAAAAGCGGATGGTGTCTATAACCGATTATTACAATACTCGCTGGTTCAAAAAGTGCTCAGAATTGATACCGAATTAAATGAAGCTGATGGAAAATATAGTTTCACGACGACCACCATCTTTGAAATCAACAGAGGCACCATAACCGACACTTATGAATTGATTTCCACAGGAAACCTGATCATGGTTGACCGAAACTTCCCCAACAATCCACACGGATTATTGATTACCGATTACTTCGAAAACACGTTAAAAAAAATTCAAAATGAAAATAGAAAAAAATAAAATAGTCTTTGCTGCAGTATTGGCTGTGATTTTCATTTTCCTTGTTTCCTATTCTATGATGATTATTGGAGATGACAAAAGTGAAAATGAGAACCTTAAGCAAACCTTGATCCCAGATTTGAAAGAAAACCAAAAACAGTATGATTCAAAATTGGATGCCATTAATGACCTTAAAGAGGTTCGCGAGACCAACGCACCTAGCATCTATAATGAAAAACTGATTGATTCTTTGGGTTTTTATGATCCTGATTTGCCACAACGTGAAAAAGAACGCATTGTAGATAGTATTTATAACTCCGGTAAAATCCAATACTCCGAGAAACGCTATCAAAACTTTGGAAAAGAAAAAGCGACCAGAGTTGATAAAAAACTGATTGATTCCGCCGAAATCAAGACTGAACAAAAAATTCAAGCCAAAGAACTGGGATTGGAACATCAATTGTTTTTTGCCGCTTCGCCAAAGCCAAATGATAGTGCCACACTGGGCCATACCGACGAGAGCATTTATGTCGTTGTAGATGGCGATCAAATTGTAAAGGCCAAGACGCGATTAAGAATGCGTCTGATGAAAGCAGCAACAATCAACAATAGACTGATGCCAAAGAATACACTCGTCTTTGGATTTATCAGCTTTCAACCCAATCGCGCTTTGATTAACATTGAGAATATCGACCATCATCCCACAAAGCTCAAAGCTTTCGATTTGCAAGATGGCAGTGAAGGCATTTATGTCGAAAATAATTTCCGCGCTGAAGCCACCGAAGAAGTTTTGAATGATATCATTGGCGATATCAACATTCCGTCAGTTCCTCAAGTTAATGGAATTACTAAGATACTTAAGCGCAACAATCGAAGCGTAAAAGTAACTGTCCTGAATAATTACAAATTAATTCTAAAACCAAGGTCATAATGCTATTTGATCTTTAAAATCTGACTCTTATGAAAAATTATATAATTATCTCAGCTCTTCTAATGTGCACATTTGCACCACAACTTTGCTCAGCACAAGGTTCAATGCGAACTTCCAAAGTTCTAGACACTATTTATGCGAATGATACCAAAAACGTTGCACTATTTTTTCCTGAACCCATTAGACAAGGAATAACTGGATCAGAGAATTTTGTATTTACATACAATCGTGAAAATGAACAGTATTTTGGATTGCTCCAGGCAAAACCGGGTAAAGAAAGTAATCTTCTGGTTATCAATAGAAACGGTTCCGTTTTTTCGTATATTGTAAAGTATAAAGCAAAACTTTCAAAGCTCAATTATTTCATTCCAATCTCCAGTAGTATTGGGAATGAAAAACCAAAAGTGAAGGATTCGATTTATATTGAAACCGCTGATAAAAGTGTTGATTACAGTAAGTATTATTATGAAAAGTTCTGTGGTTATCTTCTTGATAGAAACCAGCGCATCGGACGGATTAATAATGAAACTGAAGGTATTGTTATAAGTGTTGAGAATATTGTTTTTGATAAAGAAGAGCTTTACTTCGTGATCCAAATTGAGAATACGTCAACTTTGGATTATGATCTGAATTTTTTGAATCTATCGATTGAAACACGGCAAAAAGGAAAAAGGAAATCCTTGCAACGTCTGTATCAAGAACCTATTTTTAAATATAATCTGCCATCTAAAATCAGAGAAAACGAAACGGTAAGATTCGTGTATGTTATGTCGAAATTTTCATTATCCAATGACCGCAGGGTCATTTTCGAACTGAACGAAAAAGATGGGGAACGCAATATTGAATTGAAAATATCACATCGGTTTATTAATAATCCAAATTAATAGTAATATGAAAAAAATCGCCATTTGCTCACTCGTCCTCCTATTTATTTCATGTTCTCAAACAACGAGTCTTTCGCCTAATGAAACTGCCAAAGTAGTTGCAGAAAGTTTTTATCACGGGGACAAAACAACACTCAAAAAATATACAACTGCTGATGGCTATGCAAACTTTGTAAGCATTCAGGAAATGTTTGCTCAGGATAAAAATTCGAAATCCGATTTTAAGATTATCGATGAAGTAACAGATGGCGGCGTGTCTTGGGTAAAATATTCCACAGCCTACGATCCAAAACCTGGCGTCTTTAAATTAGTGCAGGAAGATGGTCAATGGAAGGTTACTCATAATGGACCTCGAGATAAGGGACCTTTTTAAAAAAGAATTTTTACTTTAAACTCTGTCAAATCCTATCAATATTGATTTGCCAATAACCCTGTGTCCCTCCGTGACGTATAAAGAACCCTTTCGTCTTAAGCGCATTTATATGTTTGCCTACAGGAGATTCATTAATACCTAAAGCCTCAGCTATTTTGGTATAGGTAATGGTTGTATTATTTGCAATAAGTTTAAGAACTTCTTTCCGTCTTTTAGTTAGAGCTTCAATCACATCAATTGCACCACTAGCTAAACCACCTATTACAGCACCTTTAAAGATAAGTTCCCTTTTGCATTCTATACGATTGGTTTCGATCATAGGAATTTATTTAATGTTTAAGCTTTTACATTCCACTTATCAATTCCTTTGCTTTGTCCAAAGTGTAAGCACCGCTCACTTCTTTTTTATCAAAAATCATAAAATACGAAAAGTCATGTCCAGCTTGTTTTTCCCATTCATTGCCTAGTCGACACTTGCCTTCACTATCAGAACCGTCTAAATGGTCGCCCTTGGATTCGATCAATATTGTTCTGCCAGATTTAGTCTGCAATATAAAATCAGGATAATGGTTTGCTTTGAATCCGTTAATGTAAAATCCTTTTCCTTTGTCTAAATTCCTGTGCCAAAATGCAATATTTGAAGCTGTTCCAATTTCCATGATAACGCGCTCTTCAAAATTATTCATCGTGCCTTCCTTTTCATACAAAGAATTTCCAATAGAAGAACCTATAGCTCCAGGAACAATTTCTTTTTTTAATTTCCAGTTGTCTTTGGCTGTTATGCGTTTTGATTTAATTAAATCCATAAATCGAGTTTCGGCATAACTATCAGAAAGTTCTCTGATTTTAGATTTTATTTTGTCTGTATAACTCCACTTTCTAACCAAAATATCACGCATCTGCTCGGCGTTCATTGAATTTAAAATTCGTCCAACATATATTTTGATTTCCTGATCTGGAATGGGATACATATTCCCAATTATTTGTAATATCTGATGCGTGATATCACTTATTTGGGCATCTTTGGGTTTTGCCAAAATGTAATCAGCTATAGGATCCTTTATTTGGCTTTCTTCAATCTTTACCCAATCAGGCGCATAGTTATCTTTTACTGTTTCTGTTAAATCTACCTTATATAAATCTGAAGATATTCGATCAAAATCGATTTTGATATCTTCGTTTGAAAGTTTAAAATCTTTCAATAAAGATTCTCTATTTAACAGTTCTTGATCTGTACCAAAAATATCACTTGCAGTTACTTTTAGAAAAAACTGGGGAAAATCAATCTTTTCTATAAATTCCTTATTGACCTCTTTTATGCGATAGCGTTTTACTTTATCTCCCATTTCCTGAAACATGTTTTCGTCTATAGGTTGTTTTTCTTGCTCCTTTAGTTGCTTTTCTAACTCGGCGTTCTGTTCTGCCGCCATTGTTTCTATTTCGGTAATTACAGAAGTATCTTCAATATCATCTTCATCGAGATTAGGATTATAGGAAATTCGACTCTTATCAATAATTTCTTCCTGTTCTTCTCCCGGAACTTCTGGATGTTGTTCTGGAAACAAAAAGGATTCAACAGGATCTATAACTTTCGCTTCCCTTTCTTCTTCAGTCATTCTATCAACAGCGCGATGTTCGTTGCCGCTAAAACCAGAAGCCTTTAAACCATCAACAATACTTTGTAAGGTTTCATTAAACTTTGCAGAGGCTGTCAATACATAAGAAAGGTTAAGTTGGAAAGCCTTGTGCTTTTGCACATAGGGCTGACGCAATACACGACCCAAAATTTGCTCAACATCCACAGCACTCGATTTGTCAGCTAATGAAGCCAGAATGTATGCAAATGGACAATCCCAGCCTTCTTTTAAAGCGTTTATTGTGATGATATAGCGCACTTCACAAGATCTATCCATTAAGTCAACTCCTTTTAACTCGTCGATATTGGCCGTTTTAATCTTTATATGATTCTCTGGTATACCTAATCCTAATAATTGTTCTTTTAACTTTTCAAAAGTCGTATTGTCGTCTTTTGTTTTTGGTTGTGCTTGGAACAATACAATCGGTCTAATATATTTTCCGCCTTCAGCTTCTTCGCTTTTAGCTAGATTCTCCAACTTACGCTGCAAGTGCAACGCGTTATTGATGACCTCTGTTTTATCGTGATTGTTATAAACGATTACAGGGAGCTTGACCATATGTTCCTTTTTTAATTCTATCGCCGGAACTAAACTGACAATATTGCTATTGGCTTTTGGGGTGGCAGTTAAATCCAAAATAAAAGATGGATTTAAATTTTTGAGCATATCTACACTCAAATCGCTTTCCGCATTATGACTTTCGTCAACTACTAATACAGGATTTAAACTTCTAATTACATTGATAAGCGCAGTATCGTCAACATCTTTTAAAAGGTGCTTTCTGTTCGCGTATTGTGGCACAAAAGATTCCAATTGACCATTTTCCTGATAAACCTTTCTGTCCTCTTTGTTTTTTGCGCGTAAGCTTGCAAAACTCAAAACGAAAATGCTCAATTGTTCTTTTACAACTGTGGGATTAAAATTTGAGCCTTGCAGCAAATCTTCCTTTTGGTAAATGGCAACTTTGTGATTGAATAGGGCATTCAACTTTTGACGGTAAGGGTGCTCTGGATTGGATAAGGCATTCACAGTTTGCTGTAATAAATTACTCCAGGGCACTAACCAAATGACGGCTTTTGTTTGTGAAGTATCGTAAGCTGAAAAAATGGAATGCAAGGCATTAACAGCGATGAAGGTTTTTCCTCCTGCTGTTGGGACTTTAATACAAACATGAGCAGCCTTTGGAATGTTATTTTTATAGGGTTGCATACCTGTATTATCCAACGGATTATACGGTCCTATTTTATCTTCCCAATAGGTGTTGAAGGCCGTCGCCACATTTTTATGTTCTTGAATGTACTCTAAATATTCTTCAAGATTATCTATTACTTTTTGCTGGTAGCTTTTTAATTCCATATCCTATTTTTTCAATTTCTTGATTTGTTTATCAAAGTCAGAAATGATTTTTTGGGTCTTGTTAAATTGGTCGTATTCCTTTCCTGCTTTGGAAATAGCTTGCTTATGCGACTTTGTTCCTTTGCCTTCTAAAATTTTAAACTCATTGAAGTTTAAAAATTTATCTACACTAGTTGCTAAACCTTCCATCGTAAAGGTGTTTTCGCGTTCTATCAAATTTTCTATGTAATCAAAATAACCTGTTACTGTGCGTTCCAATTGTTTAATCTCTTTTTCCTGCAAGTAATTTTTGGCTATGGTCGTATCTGTTTTTATGATTCTGCCTTCGGGAGCATTCTTCCAAGTGGTCAAACCCATATTTTTTGTTGTGGCATTGGCATTTTTATAAATAATCTCAGCTGCCGTATTTCCTGTAATGGCAAAATGAAACTTGTTTTGCACCATCGCATAAAAACTTTTAGTAATTTCAGATTGGGGATTGTAGTCTATACTGCACTCTGCAAAAATATCAGTGATTTGCTGATAAATTCTGCGCTCACTGGCACGAATGGAACGCACACGATCCAGTAACTCTCTAAAATAATCCTTTCCGAAAACTGCTTCGCCTTGTTTCAAACGATTGTCGTCTAAAACAAAACCTTTAATAATATATTCTTTCAGGGTTTGAGTTGCCCAAATTCTAAATTGTGTAGCTTTGGTAGAGTTTACCCGATAGCCAACCGAAATGACAACATCAAGGTTGTACATTTTCTGCTTTCGGGAAACTTCTCTGTTACCTTCTATTTGAACTTGTAAATATTCCTTACAAGTTGCCTCTTCTTCTAATTCGCCACTTTCAAAAATATTCTTTAAGTGAATCGTAATGTTTTGTGGCGTGGTGTCAAAAAGAATACCCATTGCCTTTTGAGTAAGCCAAATGGTTTCATTCTGCAGCAACACATTTAATTTTACTTCTCCGTCAGAAGTTGTGTATAAAATAAAGTTGTTTTGTTTTGGAACTAAATCACTCATATTTCTTTATTCCTTTTTCAGTCGTTTCCAAAATGGAACGCTCATCATTTATAAATTGTAACTCTAAAACTTCGTGATATCTCTCGGTATCTTTTTGAATATGATGTTGTTTTTTGCCATAAATTCTTTTGGCAATAAACAATTATCTGCATAAATAACATATTGCTCGCCTTTTGTCTTTATAAGTTCCAGTGCATCAAAATCCAATGTTGTTAGCTTCTTCTTCTCGTAAATGAAATAATAAACGGTATCCTCTTTTACACCTAATTCATATTTGTTTAGGTCTATTTTAGAATTATAGGCGGTGCGCGTTTCTGAAAACCAAATGTACTCGCGTATTTTTTCAGTGTCCACTTGCTCATTTAAATTTTGGTCAGCATCAAAAAGTGGTAAACCCAGTTCGTAATAATCAAAGGCTCCGCCAGTGCCTTCTACCTTAAATTTGGTTGCTGAGCTTGTCGAAGCACCATAACCTTTGGTTACGCGCTTCACTCTTTCGGCAGTAATGGTATTGGCATAATCTTCCATTTCTATTAGAATGAATTTTCTATTTCCACCATCTTGTTTGTTTAGGTTTAAAACGGCGTGGGCTGTGGTACCTGAACCGGCGAAGGAATCAAGGATAATAGCGTCCTTTTTTGGAAATAAATTAATCAAATACTCAAGCATTTCAACATTTTTCGGATTGTCGAACGTACTATGACTTTTCATAATTTCATTGAGTGCTGTGGTTCCATCATTTGTTGAAAAATCCAATATACTTCTAGAATTACTTTTGTTCTTTAGTCGAATAACAAATTGACCATCCAATTCTTCAACTTTTTTAGCGGGAACGAATGTTCTTTTTTTCACACCATATTTTCCTTTTTTTCCAACTATGACGAGATTTTCTTTTTCTGCATTAATTTTGTCCATCGACCAAGTCCAACAGCCTAATTTACCTCGAACCCTTGGCGGTCGTATTGGAATATATCCTAGAGTAATTAATTTTTCATTAGATCTATATACATCACTTTCATCATTACTGATTTTGGCTAGTTCCACATCATAATCACAAACAGCCATCATATCAAGAGTTTTTGGATTATAATAAATTGTATGACCCAAATTCTGACGAGCATTTAGAATTCCACCTTCTCCACGTGTTGTTATATAGTCATTAAGATAATAATACTTATCTCCTTCTTTTAAAACAGATTTTGTTATATAGGAATTGTTAATTATTGTCGGGGCAATTCTATTGTTTTTTAAGTAATGTTTCTTCTTACGATATATTAAAATGAATTCATGGTTCTTCTGTACGTTTATTGTATCATTTTTGGAGTTTTGTTTATTTTGAATAATTGGACCGATAGCATTTGAACCACCAAAAATCTCATCACAAATCAGCTTCAAATTAACCATTTCATTATCATCTATGGAAATAAAAATAGCACCATCCTCCGCTAACAATTTATGAAGCAACTGCAAACGCGGGTACATCATGCATAGCCATTTATCATGTCTTGTTAAGTCTTCGCCATCTTTACCGACTACTTCGCCTAACCATTTCTTAATTTTCGGATGGTTGACATTATCATTATATACCCAGCCTTCATTACCCGTGTTGTAAGGAGGATCTATATAGATGCACTTTACTTTTCCTTCATATTCTGGCAAAAGACTTTTTAGGGCTTCTAAATTGTCTCCGTGAATTATTTTATTTCCGCTTTGGGTTGGTTCGTCCTGTTCTCCTTTATCAGATGTAAAACCATATTTGTGTTCTAAAATTCGATAAGGCACATCAAGATGATGGCTTATCACTTTATCTTTTCCTATCCAATTGAGTGTTGGCATATAACTATTATTCTTTATTTGAGATTATCAATTCTTTTACATCTACATCTAAAATATTTGCGATGTCCATCAGGGTTTCCAATCGTGGTTGCTGGCGATTTTGGGCATAAGCGTTAACCATATTATAGCTCTTGCCAAGCTTTTCAGCCAGCCAAGTTTGCTTAATGCCCTTCTGTTCCAATACTTCCTTAATTCGATTCATTTTAGAACTTATTTTTTCAGCTACCAAAATAGTCAAGTTAATTTATATATCTCAAAAAATTGTGCAAAAAGTGTGGATGGAGAAAATATATAAGAATAGTAAAGAGTCTACTTGAAAAGATTATTTTCCTGAAAATCGGACAACTAATTCTGATTGAGGACTAAATCAGAATTGACTATAAAACTATAATATGTTTTTATTCACTTTTCCACTTTTTGTAAATCTTGATCGTATTTCTATATCTCGAACTTACTCCAAAGCTTTCTTGATAGTTATCAATTGCTTCAAAAATTATATCTCTGTATTCTATACGCCAATCTCTGTCCGATAAATAATTGTGTAAAATACAATATGAAAGGCGGTCAAGTGAGTTTAAATAATTCTCTTTAGCTACATTAATTTTGTCAGAATAGATTTCCAATAACTCTCCATCCAACTTCTTCTTGTCCTTTTTGATTTCGAGATTGTATTCCCTTAATTCAAAGTTAGCTTTATCAAAATTTTCTTTTCTTTTATTCAGTTCGCTTTCCAATTCAAGAACTGTCATAAGTGTACTGTTCTTTTGATTTTCAGAAAGCCCCTTAAGCTGTATTTTCACTTGCTTAATTTGAAAATAAGCAACATATAAAACTCCAGCTGAAATAATTGCTGTTAAAGCACTTGAAATTGCAGAAATCCAATCGGTTTCAGTATTCATTATTCTTTAAGTTTTGCCATTAACTTCAGCATAATTTCTTGAGCTTTGGTAGCGTTTGAATGCGTACTTCTGTGGTCTTGAGTCTTTGGAACAAAATCATTTCCATTCATTTTAAAATACAACATTATTTGAGCCGGTAAAATACCTTGTCGTTTTAAAATAGGCACAATCTCATTTAATATTTTATCAACCTCAGAGTCTGATTTTGCATATTTAAGTTTTTCTAAATATTCGTTCATTTTGTTTTATTTATGTTTTTTCGTTAGATAAAGCACCACAATACTTATCGTTAAAATTGTTAGGCGTACAAGCATTTGTTGTTGATTGTCATTTTTCAATATCGAACTTTTTTTCAGATATATCCTTAATGTTTATTTCAATTCCGCTTGTGGTATTTTTAATAAATTCTAGTATTTCCTTATCTTTTTTAATTATAAAATCAATTGAGGACCATTTAAAGTTTGGGTTTATTTTTTTTCGATTCCAATCCTCCTCGTTGTAATCTGTAAATCCATAAAAGAATTTTATGTCTTTTTTTGAAACCAAAAAAGTTATTAAAAAAGCATACTGAGGAATATTCGGAAACTTGGGTATATAATTAACGATTAAGTACGAAAAGGGTAATTCAACAGTATTTTCAAATCCTATTAATTCTTTATGGGTTTTTGTTACAATTTTATTTGGTCTTGCTCTCATACTCATAAAGCTACCAAAAGGATTTACAGTAGTTTCTTCTTCTTTGTATTCATTAATCTCATATTTTGCTTCAGCAAAAAAATTATGTTTATTATCCACCAACCATCTCCCAATTGAAATTGATTTAACTAAATAATTTAAATTATTTTCGAGAGCTGATTGAATCTCGTAAATATCCTTCAAATTTGTTTTTAAAGTATATTTTTTAATTATTTCGCCAATCGATGAAAGAAGCTTATTCACTTCTTCATGTGTAGAGTAATTTTCAGCTTCCTTTTTTATTTTCTCAACGTACGAGACGCTTTTTACTTCTTCTTTTTGTTCTTCTAAATTCTGCGGTTCAATTTGGCATTTTAAATATTTGGCTAAAACAATTTTCATCTGTTCTGATGAGTTTAAAAAGGTTTCAGTAAAGTCCGCTTGTGCAACAAAAAAAGGTGTTTGTTCAGTAGTTCTTTCAAATTCATCGGAGATATAGTCAATAATATGTTTGTATCTAATTGAAGATTTATTATTAGCATTTAATGATTTCAAAAAACTTTTAGTGAATTCGCTCAAATCATCGTTCTGATATGAATATTGAGAGGTCATACTCGAATGTAAAAAATAACATTTTTCAAAATTTTCAGCAGTTTTGGTATAATATTTTTCAACGACATTATTTCCTTTTACATAAGCGACTCCAGATTGACAAGCGTCGATAACTTTTGTAACCATTTTTGGCTTTAAACTCTTTATCATTTTGTCAATTTCTGAATTTTGCAAAGATGTAAGTCTCCTTTGGTTTTCATCATAATTGGATAATAAGTAATAAAATTCGTTTTGAAAAAAACTACCGTGACCAGAAAAATAAAAGAATAATTCCTCTATTTGTTTGTCCTTCCATTCAGCGAATAAATTCGATAATTCAGATTTTAATAAATCACTATCGACTCTGTCCTTATATATTTTTATTTCATCAAACTCATTTGATGTACTTAAAACATCATTTATTGCATTAACGTCATTTATACAACCCGGCAAATCTGAAATGTTGGCGTATTCTTTTATTCCAATTAATATTGCTATTCTCATTTTATTTTACAATGTCTTTTATTTGCGTACAGGTAAGTATGGATAATATAAAAGTGAGGTATTCATCTTTTATGCACGACATCTTATTTTAATTTATCTTTCCCAAATATACCCGATTCATGTTAAAATTTAAGCTTCTTACTAAAGCTTTGTAATATATTGATAATAAACTAAATATACCTTCTCGGAAGATTTAGCGCTTGCAAACCATAAAAAACTTCGAGTATTAACAATAGTCAATGGTATGTAATTTGAAATCAACATATTCATAATGAGCCAGCGTTGTGAATCTTATCCAAATATTGATTTAGCCTCTTGATAAATCCTCTCAAAATTAGCTTCCAAGTCGGCATTGGAATATTCCTTTGTGTCTATTGGTAATTCCCTCTGAATCTTCTGCAATTTAAACTGTATCCTTTTATCCTTCCCATCCGCATAAGTAATAAACTCGCCTTGCTTCAATCTAAAGAAAAC